>DAWBYD010000001.1:0-3069 GCA_052278285.1 Collinsella sp.
GCCCACCATAGGGTCGCGGTTTAGCGCGCACGATGCGCTAGAAGCAAGGCTATTCGTCATAGGGCGATCGCCGCCACTTTGGTATTGAAGTTGTTGAGCGCGACGTCGTCATCGCCGTAATGCCCCACCCATTGGCACAGATTGGTGTAGCAGCCCCATAGGTTGGCGTATTGCCGATACCACTTTGACTTAGGAGAAAACGTTTGCCGGCCAAACTCGGCACGGATGACAAACATATCGTTGGCCAGGCTATCGCACGGTCCGGTATCGCCTGTTGCGTTATAGGTCGAAACCACGCTATTGGCGCGGGCGACATAGCCATCGAGCATGTTGTATTTGGTCACGAGCCAATTGTGGATTCTCTCCTCCTCGGCAGCCGAAAGGCCACCCGAGCCCGTGTCGCCGCCGGCACCGCCGTCCGTCGAGCCGCCACTCGAAGATCCACCACCAGAGGCGGAACCCGAACCGGAGCCGCCGTCCGAGCCCGCCGAACCGGTGCCAGAACCGGACCCGTCCGAGCCGCCGGGCTTGCCTGTCTGCTGGGCGTCCTGCCCCTTCTGCTGCTCGGTCTTATTGACGACGGCAGCCACGCTGTTATTGGAAAGCTTCGTAATGACCTTGGTGTTGGTGAGCACGATGGTCTTGCCGTTTGCCAGTGTGATCTCGTTGGACGCCCGCTCGCCCTCGTCCGCGGGATCGACGCCAAACACGGTGCGCCCGACCACGCTCGCCCACGCATATCCAGTTGTCGTTCCCAAGTCGCTTTTGGCCTTGCGCCCAATATGCAGCTCGCGCGCAGCATGCGCCTGCACCATGGACGGCACCGTCATGCCATAAGCCGAAACACCGGCTATGGCCAGCACGAGCGAGCAAGACAGCAGCACGTACGCCCGAGGCGCCAGGCCCGACCGGCGTCGCATGCGCACCGCGGCGCCATGCTTTGTCTGAGTACTAGCGGGCCGCATGCGTTCTCCTCCAACAAAAACACGCCGCTTAAAAGCGGCGCATTCTTTCATATCCACATTTGAGTGTATCAGCGAACCCAGAAGGTTGCGCAACGAATGGGCAAATACGAGGTGCGAGTGGAGCCATCCACGCGATAAGCGGATGAAAAGCAGGTTTGTTGCACAACAAATGCATGAACGCGTGCCCAATTATGAGTGCCCCGTGCGGCAGGCCGACGGGACATGCCGTGGAGCTGACGCCGCTTAGATCGCGCGGCGGGCCTCGATAGCGCGGCCAAGCGTAAGCTCGTCGGCATACTCCAAGTCGCCGCCCACGGGAAGGCCGCTCGCAAGACGCGATACCTCAACGCCCAATGGCTTGATGGTGCGAGCAAGATAGCTCGCCGTGGTCTCGCCCTCAATATTGGGGTTGGTGGCGATAATGACCTCGTGGATGTCCTCGTGGCCCAGGCGCGCCAGCAGCTCGCGGATATGCAGCTGCTCGGGACCGATCTTGTCCATGGGGCTGATCACGCCGCCCAGCACATGGTACAGGCCATGGTAGCTGCCCGTGCGCTCGATTGCCTGGACGTCGCGCGGCTCGCCCACCACGCAAATGCGAGTGGTATCGCGCATCGGGTCCTGGCAGATGGAGCACTCGTCGGCCGTGGCGTAGTTAAAGCAGCGGCTGCAAAAGTGGACCTCCTGCTTGACCTCCAGGATGGCCTCGGCCAGGCGGCGCGCCTCCTCGGCGTCGGCCTCCAACAGGTAATAGGCGATGCGCTGGGCCGACTTGGGACCAATGCCCGGCAGACGGCCCAGCTCATCGAGCAGTTTTTGCAGACTGTGGTTGGCACTCATATATATGCGTGTCTTAGAACGGCATGCCCGGGATGTTGAGGCCGCCGGTGATGGCGCCCATCTGCTTGTTGGCGAGCTCGTTGACGCCGCGGACGGCCTCGTTGACGGCAGCCATGATCATATCCTGCAGCATATCGACGTCCTCGGGATCGAGCGCATCGGGATCGATGGTGAGGTTGACGAGCTCCATCTCGCCGTTAACGGTCACCTTGACCATGCCGCCGCCGGCAGAGGCGTCGACGGTCTGGGACTTGAGGTTCTCCTGCGCGGCGGCAAGCTGCTCCTGCATCTTGCGAGCCTGCTTCATCATCTGCTGCATGTTCATACCGGCCATGATGGCTCCTTTACGTGCGGCCGCACGCCGAGCTGCAAGGGCAGCCGGAGCACGGCGGGACTTTCAAACTCAAAAATCGTACCACGGCGCGCGGCGAGAGAGCGGGGCGGACGTGTTACCTCAGTCGATATACATGTCCTCCAATACAAACCGCACTCAAAGATTATGCAAGGTCGAATTATGCAAGGTTGCATAATATCGCACACTCAATCTAGTAGAGCCGAATCCGGCATTTCATGTGCGCCACTAAATAGCTAAATGCCGAACCGCTGCTCGAGGCGGCGCACATGGCGGCAGGGTATAATTTGATTGCCATAGATAGTAATTTGGAGGTGCCCCATGAATGCCCCCAACGCGCTCCAAAACATCCGCTCAAAACACCCCGTTGCATATGTGGTTCTCTATCTCTTTGTCGGCTGGGCATTGCTGGTTGTCATCACCCATGCCATAGCTTTTGGAGCAGAACTGCTGATAGCCAGCTCGGACCAGCCCGTCGTCAAATGGGAGACGACCGATGAGTGCACCGACGGAACCCGAACCGTCTACTACAACAGCCCGTCCCTCTATCAAGAGTTCAAGGTCAAGATAAAGGACTTCAAGATTGTCGATGCCGAGCTAGGCGTTTATTTGGCAATCGGAGCAACCATTAACGCCGAGCAAGTCGAGTACACGGACAGCCATGCGACGTATCGTATCGACCTCAGCATCCTAGGCCGACCGTCACGCACCTGTCTGCTCAAATGCGACATACGCGGCACCACACTACACATGTCCGAAATACAGATGCGCCCGGACAAGGGGTCCTCTTCTTGAGCAGTATACCCGCCTGCGCAGCTACTCCACCGGCTTGAAGATGGTGGCCTGACCGAAGACGCTGCGGATGAGGTCTTTGGCCTCGTCCTCGGTCTGCGGGATGCTCGGGGCTGCGCC
>DAWBYD010000002.1:0-11103 GCA_052278285.1 Collinsella sp.
GCCGAGGAGTGCGCCGATATCGCCTGGCTGGAGTCGCGCCCCTATACCGTGCTGTTCGTCGACGGCAACCCCGAGCGCTACGACCATTGGGCGGAGCGCCCCCTGGAGTTGTGGCACGGTGGGCTGACGCAGCGCCTGTCGGATACCTCTCCCATACGGCGCCTGACGCGCGGCGAGGTTTTTGAGCTCGACGGCTCAACGATTTTTACCATGGGCGGTGCCACGAGCGTGGACAAGGAATACCGCATTCCCTATTCCAGCTGGTGGCCGCAGGAGCTGCCGGACGAGCGCAACTTTGAGGAGGCGCGGACAAAGCTCGACAGTGTGGGCTGGAAGGTCGACTACGTGATCACCCACACCTGCTCCACGCGCATGTTGTCGCCCACGCTCTATCCGGCGCCCGGCTGGAATTATCCCGATGTCGATCGACTCACCACGTTTTTTGACGAGCTGGAGGACCGTCTGGACTACAAGCGCTGGTACTACGGGCATTTTCATCGGGATGTCAACCCGGCCGAGCGCCATACCGTGCTCTACGACTGCATCGTTCGCCTGGGCGACGAACTCCAATCCTGGGATATTGCGTAGAGGCGGGGAGACTGGCTACTCGACCGTTACAGTGATGTTCTCGCGATGCGCGCGGATGACATCCCAGCTAAAGTGCTCGACCAGCTGCTCGGCAGAACGCGGCGTGGTGTCCGGTGCGATGCCCGTTTGTCCGGCGAGCCATCCCAGCAGCGCCTCGGGCGTGCCAACGCGCGCGCGTAGCTCGCCCAGGTCCAGATCGCGGTCTCGCTTGGATAGGCGGCGGCCGTCCGGTGACATGAGCAGCGGGATGTGCGCGTAGTGCGGCGTGGGAAGTCCTAGCAGATGCTGCAGGTAGATTTGGCGGGGCGTGGAACCAAGCAGGTCACATCCGCGCACGACCTCGGTGACGCCCATGGCAGCGTCGTCGACCACCACGGCTAGCTGGTAGGCAAAAACACCATCGCTGCGGCGCACCAAAAAGTCGCCGCACTCGGTGGCGAGCGCCTCGCATTGGGCACCATACGTGCGGTCCACGAATTCAATCACATCGTCTGCGAGGTCGTCGACGGCAGGCACGCGCAGGCGCGTGGCTGGAGCGCGCAGGATGCTGCGACGGGTAACCTCCTCGGCAGAAAGGCCTCGGCAGGCGCCGCGGTAGATGGGCGTGCCGTCGCTGGCGTGCGGCGCGCTCGCGGCGTGGAGTTCGGCACGCGTGCAAAAACAGGGATAGGTGAGGCCGGCGTCTTGCAGCTGGCGCAGGGCGTCCTCGTACAGATCCAGGCGATCGTGCTGGTAGTAGGGGCCTTCGTCCCACTCGAGCCCCAGCCAAGCTAGGTCGTCAATCAATTGGGCGGCAAGTTCCGGGCGCTTGCAGCGATCGTCCAGGTCCTCGATGCGCAACACGATGCTGCCGCCCTGGCTGCGGGCCGAAAGCCACGCACACAGGCAACTGAACACGTTGCCCAGGTGCATGCGGCCCGAGGGCGACGGGGCAAAGCGGCCCACGACGGGCGCGAGGGCGGGGGCGAGCTTGCTGTTGGGCGCCGTCGACGTGGCCACGGCGTGTGTTGCTATGTTGCATGCGTTGATATCCATGCGGACGAGTATAGCGCGGGGTGAGGTGGGGGGCGTCGTCGATGCTCGCGAGTTGCCGAGGCGGCGTGTTGTGCGCGGCGGGCACCGACTCAACACCTCGATTACCGCCCCAAGCTCAGCCCCTTCAACCCCTCAAACGACAGAAACCCCGGCAGCTCTTCGCAACTGCCGGGGTTTCCGCGGAAAAGGGGGACATGATCCTCAAGCGAACGGCAAAGGGGCAAACCGTTTTCGCTCAACTGCTTTATGCCCCTTGCTCGCGGACTCAATCAGTGCGCATGCGGCAACACAAAGCCGCTACACCTGTGACGGAGCTATGAAGTGGTATCTATTGCCGGAGCGGGCTATGCCAAGGAGTGTCCCAGATTGCCGGCAGATAAGGAACGTCCCCAGGTGCCGGCCGCGGGCGTGACTTTCGTCCCGTTTGATACTCCGCTGGCCTAGATGTTCGTCATGTGCGCCCGTAAACGTGGGACAATGGCGTTGCTGGTATCACAGACAAAGGATGTGCCTATGAACGCCCCCGTTGCCAAAACCTGTCGGCAGCGCCGCCCGTTTGCGCGATTTGCTTCCGTCTGCGCGCTCGTTGCGCTTGCGCTGCTGCTGTTGCCCGCCGTTGCACGTGCCGACGGGTATTCTATGGCCCAAACCTACATCGGCGCCACGGTCGAGGCCGATGGATCGCTGACCGTTGTCGAGGGACGCCAGTTTGATTTCGACGACGACATCAACGGCGTGTTTTGGGAGATCAATACGGGTACCAACCAGCAGGGCGGCACGGCGGGCGTCGATGTGCTGAGTGTCGAGGAAGAGGACACCGCGTTTAACAAAGTCGATAGTGCGAACAAGGGCGACTCTGGCGTCTATACGGTCGAGCAGACCGGTGACGGCGTAAGGATTAAGGTGTTCAGCCCTCACGAGAGCGGCGACAGCGCGATCTATTACGTGAGCTACACCATGACCGGTGCGGTCATGAACTGGGCCGATACCGCCGAGCTCTACTGGAAGTTCGTGGGTGACGGCTGGTCTGCGGATTCCGATGACGTCGAGATGGAAGTGCGCTTCGCAAATGCCGCTGCCGGGACGGCGGCCGTCAAAGGCGATAACTTCCGCGCATGGGGCCACGGTCCGCTGACGGGCGACGTGTCGCTCGATGAGGACGAGCCCATGGTCACCTATACCATTCCCTGCGTGCATCAGGGCGAATTCGCCGAGGCACGCATCGCCTTCCCCAGCGACTGGGTGCCGCAGCTTGCCGCCGCGGGCGAAGAGCGCATGTCAACGATCCTGAGTGAAGAGAAGGAATGGGCCGACGAAGCTAACGCCCGCCGCGCTCACGCTCGCATGATTGCCAATGCACTTGCCGTGCTAAGTGTTGTTGCGGCGGTGGCCTTTACCGGCACAATCGTTATGCTCAAGCTGCGCAAGCGCAAGCCCAAGCCGCTTTTCCAGGACGAATATTTCCGCGATGTGCCTTCGGCCGACCATCCCGCCGTGCTTTCGGCCCTCATGAGCTGGAACGAGGTGCCCGATCAGGCATATATCGCCACGCTCATGAAGCTCACTGACGACCGTGTGATCAAGCTGGAGCAGGCGACCGTGACCAAGGCCAAGAAGGGTCTGTTGGGGCGTGAAAAAGAAGAGCAGACGTATCGCGTGACGGTGAGTGATGCGGGCTGGAAGTCGGCCAAGGGCATTGACCACATGGTGCTCAAGGTCTTCTTTGCCGGTGCTAAGCCTGACGAGAACGGTGACCGTTCGCGCACGTTCGACGAGCTGCAGCACTACGTCAAGCAGCACGCTACACCCGTGGGTGATAAGCTCGAGGACTATCAGAACACCGTTAAGGGCAAGCTGGCCGATAGCGAGTACGTTGCCTCGGACGGCATTGTTGCAATGGTGTTTTGCCTGGTTCTTGGTATCCTGATTGCCTTTGTTCCCGTGGGATCCATTTTCTTTACCGATGGCGCACAGGCGAACATTACCGCCGCGGTTATCTCGGTGCCGATTGTGCTGGTGGGTATCGGCGTGGGCCTTACGTTCCGCCGCTTTACGCCGGAGGGCGCCGAGGTGGCGGCTCGCTGCAAGGCACTTAAGCATTGGCTCGAGGACTTCACGCGTCTAAAGGAAGCCGTCCCCGGCGATCTGGTGCTGTGGAACAAGCTGCTGGTGATGGGCGTTGCCCTGGGTGTTTCCAAGGAAGTGCTGCGTCAGCTTGCCGAGGCCGTGCCGCCCGAGGTGCGCGAGGCCGACGGCTTCTATGACAATTATCCCTGCTACTGGTGGTACTACCATCATTACGGTATCGAGTCTCCGCTCGATTCGTTCGATGACGTGTATCACGAGAGCATCCGTGAGCTGGCGTCGAGCTCCGACAGCTCGGGCGGCGGCGGAGGCGGCGGCTTCTCGGGCGGCGGAGGCGGCGGCGTCGGCGGAGGCGGCGGCGGAACGTTCTAGCGAGTTCTGATTTTTGGGATGGATCTTCTCCGGCGACTGCCGACGGATCCATCCCATTTTTATGCGCTACCTACGAAGACTGTCCCCCAACGACTAGTCACTGGGGACGTTCCTAAATGACTAGGTATGGCTGCCGGGTTTAGGCTGTTAGATCGAGTTCGTAGAGGAAGCTTTCGCGCGGCATGTCGTGACGGCGCTCTTCGCGGTTGGCGCGGTGCGTGGCCGTGCGCTTAAAGCCGTGCAGCTCGTAGAACTTCCACGAGCAGTTGGAGTCGGTGTACAGGTGCGCCCTCGTCGCTCCAAGCGAGGACAGGTGCGAGACGGCGGCATCGAGCAGAACCGTGCCAACGCCCAGGCCATGGACATCGCGATCCACGGCAAGCAGCGTGACCTCGTTGTCGTGCGGCAACGGGCTGCTCTCGAGCAGGCGTTTGTTGGTTCGGATGGTTGCGCGCACAAACGAGAGATACTCGGCGCACGCATCGGGCTCTAGCTCACGCATCTGCGATAGCAGCGCGCGTTCGGTATCCATCCAATGCTCGTTGATAGTGGCGCCGGAGCTCTGTTCCGCACGCGCGAGCGAAATGCCACGCGCCTGACCGTCGATTACGGCAACCTGTGAAAACGTCGACGACGAAAGGCAATAGGCGAGGTCGCACGCGGCCTCAAGGCGGTTGTACTCATCGTTATCCGAATTGTTATGCCAAAGCTGCTGCAGAATCAGCGCGATGGCGTCGAAGTCTTCGGTATCAAACGGTCGGTAGAGAACCCGCGAGACCATGGTGCCTCTTTCTTTTGCGGATGCATATCGAGCACAGTTCTACCACGCCATTGGCATCTAATTATGGTGCCCCTGTGTTCCATGAACTCACCGTGCCCGGTGCCATGCCCATCCCCTCCGCTCGCAAACTTTTTCTGCACATGCGCCCGTTGCGGGGTGCATCGATGCGCTCGATGCGCTACATTAAATCAGTATTTTCAATGCCGCTGCGCGAGCGCTGCAGATCGACGTATCACCGACTCACAGAGCACGGCGGCGTACCAGACAGGAGGACTGCATGGGATCTGATGTGAAGATCGCACGCGCGGTGATCTCGGTTACCGATAAGACGGGCGTCGTCGATTTCGCACGGACGCTGGGTGACGACTTTGGCGTCGAGATCATCTCTACGGGCGGCACGGCTCGTGCCATCGAGGACGCGGGCGTTCCCGTAACCCCCATCGAGGAGTTCACGGGCTATCCCGAGATGATGGACGGCCGCGTTAAGACCCTGCACCCCAAGGTTCATGGCGCGCTGCTGGCCCGCCGCGATTCCGAGCAGCACATGCAGGAGGCGGCTCAGCACGGCATTAAGCTGATCGACCTGGTCGTCGTCAACCTGTACGAGTTCGAGAAGACCGTCGCCAACCCCGAGGTCACCTTCGCGGACGCCATCGAGCACATCGACATCGGTGGCCCCTCCATGCTGCGCTCTGCCGCCAAGAACGCCACGAGCGTTACCGTCATTTCCGATCCGGCCGACTATGATGCCGTCCTGGCCGAGATGCACGAGACCGGTGGCTGCACCACGCTTTCCACCCGTCGTCGCCTGCAGGTGAAGGTCTACCAGACCACCGCCGCCTACGACACGGCCATCTCCCGCTGGCTCGCCGCCCAGGCAAGCGACGTGGCGGACACCTCTGCCAAGCTCGAGATTTCGCTGGAGAAGGTCGACGACCTGCGCTATGGCGAGAACCCGCAGCAGAAAGCCACAGTCTATCGCTTTGCCGAGGGCTGCGAGAACACCGCGAGCTCGCAGTTCCCGCTCGTGGGCTCCAAGCAGATCCAGGGCAAGCCGCTCAGCTACAACAACTATCTGGATGCCGACGCCGCCTGGAACCTGGTCCGCGAGTTCGACGAGCCGGCCTGCGTAATCCTCAAGCACCAGAACCCCTGCGGTTCCGCCGTTGCCGAGGACATCACGGCTGCCTACGACCGCGCTTTTGCCTGCGATCCCAAGAGCGCCTTCGGCGGCATCATCGCCTGCAACCGCGAGGTTCCCTTGGATCTGGTTGAGCACTTTGCCGATCAGAACAAGCAGTTCGTCGAGGTCATCATCGCCCCGAGCTACACCGCCGAGGCGCTCGAGCGCATGGCCAAGCGCCCCAACCTGCGCGTGTTGGCGACCGGCGGCGTGGACCACGGCGCTCAGGTGGAGCTGCGCTCCGTCGACGGCGGCATGCTGGTGCAGGAGGTCGACCACGTGACCGAGGATCCCGCGACCTTTACGTTCCCCACCGACCGCAAGCCCACCGACGCCGAGATGGCCGAGCTCGAGTTTGCCTGGAAGGTCTGCAAGGGCGTTAAGTCCAACGCCATCCTGGTCTCCAAGGGTAAGGCCGGCATTGGCATGGGCCCGGGTCAGCCTAACCGGGTGGATTCTGCGCTGCTGGCCTGCGAGCGCGCCGAGGACTTCTGCGAGCGCGAGGGCGTGGAGAAGGGCGGCTTTGCCTGTGCAAGCGACGCGTTCTTCCCGTTCCGCGACAACGTCGACGTGCTTGCTGCACACGGCGTGACCTGCATCATCCAGCCCGGCGGCTCCAAGCGCGACGACGAAAGCATCCAGGCTTGCAACGAGCACAATATTGCTATGGTCTTTACCGGCGCCCGCCACTTCCGCCACTAAGTTCCGCCTTGGGACAAAATAATCTCCGCAAAAGACGGCTGCTCCGTTTGGAGGGCCGTCTTTTTGGTATAAGAGGACGGAATGACTAACACGAAAGGTACAACCATGCCCCAGATTGATGATGCCGAGCTGTTTGGCAATGCCGAGGATCAGCGTGCGTACGAGGACTTTTGCGCCAATCAGGAGGCGGTCGAGAAGTTTACGCTCGACAAGCCCGCGCTTGTCTGCCGTTGGCGCATGTCCAATAAAAAGGTGCCCATGCTCAACCGCCACATTCGCGCACTGTCCGAGCGCTTGGTGCAGGGCGAGCCGCTTACCCATAACATGCTCAGCTGGGCCAAGCAGCACGTTGAGTGGTCGCTAGCCGAGGGCGACTATACCGCGCACGATGGCGTGCTCATGCTGGTGATCGACGTTAACGGCAACGCCGCCATGACGGTGGGGGAGTACGAGCCGCTAACCGATACGTCGGCTAAGGCGCTACGTGCCCGCTCCGCCGAGGCCCGCTCCGAGGCCGACGAGACCGGCGTGGCGCCCGAGCTGCTCGCCGCCGTCGGTAACGGCGAGCTTGCCTTTGTGGCGCCGGCGGACGAGTGCCTGTGCGGCACGGCGACGCTCATTGAGCAGCTGGCCCAGACCAAGGGCATCCCGGTCACGCGCGTAGACATTCCCGCGCAGCTCAAGGGCGCGCTGTTCCTGGTGAGCGACGAGCACGGCGTGGTTCCCGCAACCGAGACGGACGCTGCGGAGGCCGACGCCGCCACGGTCGCCTTCTTTGCCGACGGCTACGAAAAGCTCCGCGCCCGCCGCTAAATGATTTTTCTGGGACGGGGATTAAAAACTCATTTTGGTCTCCGTTTCCGTCGCGAGCGTGAGGCGGACAAAACGCCCCCGCTTGCGAACAGTTCTGTCACCTTGGTGCCGCGCGAGGCGCGCACCTGCGGCTCCGCGGTCATAATGGGGCAAGACAACCAAGAGGGGAGCGGAATCCATGGCGCTGATCTATGTCGTTGAGGACGACGAGCCCATTCGTCGTGAGCTTATCGACATCCTTGCCCGCGCCGGGTTTGAAATCGAGGCCTGCGAATCGTTTGAGCATGTCTCGCGCGATATTCTCGCCGCCGCGCCCGACCTGGTGCTGCTCGACCTCACGCTTCCCGTCAAGGACGGCCAGCATATCTGCCACGAGGTTCGCCGCGAATCCGAGGTTCCCATCATCGTCCTCACGTCGCGCACGACCGAGATCGACGAGGTCATGGCCATGACGCTCGGTGCGGACGACTTTGTTCCCAAGCCCTATAGCGCCCGTGTGCTCGTGGCGCGCATCAATGCCTTGCTGCGTCGCACCGCGGCGGCGGGCGAGCGCAGCACGCTCGTACACAAGGGACTGGAGCTCGACCTTGCACGCTCCATGGTCACCAACACGCTAACCGGCACCAGTACCGAGCTCACCAAAAACGAACTGCGTATCCTCTCGCTGCTTCTGAGCCGCGCGGGCAAGATTGTTTCGCGCTCGGCCATCATGCAGGACCTGTGGGACTCCGACGCCTTCGTGGACGACAATACGCTCACCGTTAACATCAACCGCCTGCGCACCACGCTCGAAAAAATCGGCATCAAGGGGTATTTGACCACGCACCGCGGCCAGGGCTATTCGGTCTAGGGGCCGGCTATGTCGTTTGCCAAGTTCTTTAAAGACGCGCTGCTTCCCGTCGCCGTGTGGACGTGCGGCGTGCTGCTGAGCTGCTTTGTGCTGACGGTCGCCGGCGCACCCGTTTCTATCGTGGTCGTGGCGGTCGGCGTGTCCTATATCTTTGGTATGCTCGGCATCGTGATCGAGTACGCGCGCCGTCGTCGTTTTCTGCGCCAGCTGGAGCGTGCGGCCGAGGAGCTCGAGAGTCCCGCATGGGTGCAGGAGATGGTGCAATGCCCGACCTATGCCGAGGGCGAGCTCGAGTACGAGGTCTTGCGCCGGGTGGGCAAAGCCGCTTGCGACGAGGTTGCCGAAGGCCGCCGTCAGACCGATGACTATCGCGACTATATCGAGAGCTGGGTCCATGAGGCCAAGCTGCCCCTGGCGGCGGCCCATCTGATTTTGGAAAACCTGGACGGTAGCGAAGACGACCTGTCGCGCGTGGACGATCTGGCACGCGAGCTTGCCCGCGTGGAGCGCTATATCGACCAAGCTCTGTACTATGCGCGCTCGGAAGTCGTGGAGCGCGACTACCTGATTCGCCGCTGGGATCTCAAGACCTTGGTGACGGGCGCGATTAAAGCCAACGCGCGCGAGCTTATCGCGGCGCACGTGGCTCCGGTGTGCGAGAACCTCGACTTTGAGGTCTTTACCGACGAGAAATGGCTCGAGTTTATTCTGGGCCAGCTCATTCAGAACAGCATTAAATATGCGCGTGAGGACGGCGCAAAGATCGTGTTTTCGGGTGCGTTGCTGGACGAGGGTCTGGCGAGCGAGCGCATCGAGCTTACCGTCGCGGACAACGGCTGCGGCGTGTGTGCGGCAGACCTGCCGCGCGTGTTCGAGAAGGGCTTTACCGGCGACAACGGCCGCACCACCAAGCGCGCAACGGGCATCGGCCTCTACCTGGTGGCGCGCCTGTGCTCCAAGATGGGCATCGACGTCACCGCGGCATCGGAGCCGGGCGAAGGCTTCGTCGTAACATTCGCCTTCTCAACCAACAAGTTCCAATATTTCGAGTAACGCACACGGCAGATGTCCGCCTCAAACAAAACGTGCCGCCCCAAACGGGGCGGCACGCTATTTTTCAATCAGACAACTCGCTGAAGTACGGTGACGAAGGCGCAAGGCCGGGAGGGGTTATCAAAGCCGACATCCCGCAGCCGCGAAGCGGCGAGGACGTCGGCGTGATAACCCCGCAGGCCTTGCGCCGGCGGGAAGGAACCTACTTCACGACCAGAATGTCGCAGTCCGTATTGCGCAGCAGGAACGTCGAAATCGAACCCAGCAGCGCATACTTGATCGAGGACAGGCCGCGGGCGCCGCAGAGCACCAGGTCGGGCTTAACCACGTCGAGCATCTCGTCCTTAAGCGTCTCGCGAATGCGGCCGGCGCGAATCATGACCTCGACCTCGGGGATGTCGGGATTGGCCTTAGCCTCTTCGAGCTGCTTGGCGATGGAGTTCTTAAATGCCTCCTCTAGGCCGTTGACCAGATCGACCGGATAGGAACCGGCGCTCTCGAGCGCCGTGGAATCGATAACGTGGCCGATTATCAGCTTGGCGCCGTTGTTCGCGGCGACCTTGATGGCGCGTGCGAGCACAAAATCCTGCTGCTCAGTACCGTCGAGTGAAACAAATACCTTGGTGTAGCCCTCGTTCATGGTTTCCTCCTTGGTCTATCGCACGGGCGCGGGGCTCGTGCATCGGGCGGGCGCGGGCGCGTTGGCCGCCGGACACTCTATCTTGTTGCAGTTATACCCAAGGATTTGGGTTTGACCGCTCGCAATTCTGTGAACGGGCGAGTTTTTTGGTAAGGGTAGGCGTAGACGCGCCCGAACGGTTGATAATGGGACATCGCCCGCACCGTCCGCAGAACAATATCGGCGGGTGTCTAACGAGGGGGTCCCTTTGGATATTATCGAGCTTCTAAAATCTGCCTTCATGGGCCTGGTCGAGGGCATCACCGAATGGCTGCCTGTTTCGTCGACCGGTCACATGATCTTGGTGGACGAGTTCGTCAAGATGAACGTGAGCGAGACGTTCTGGAATATGTTCCTGGTCGTGATTCAGCTCGGCGCCATTCTGGCCGTCTGTGTGCTGTTCTTCCATGAGCTCAATCCGTTCTCGCCCAGCAAGGGCAAGGAGGGCCGTCGCGACACCTGGGTGCTGTGGGGCAAGATTGTGCTCGGCTGCATTCCCGCCGCGGCGATCGGCCTGCCGCTCAACGACTGGATGGAGGAGCATTTCTACAATGCTCCCGTCGTGGCGCTGGCGCTCATTGTGTACGGCGTGCTGTTTATCGTGATCGAGAACTGGCGCGCGAACAAGCGCGAGGAAATGGCCGTTGCCGGTTCGTTTGGTTCGCGTGCTGTGGTGTCGGGCGGACGTCCCGCCGGTGCGCACTTTGCGGCGCCTGCCGCGGCTACCGCTGAGGATGAGGACGATGACGAGAATCTGGACTTTGGCTCCATCGCCACGCTCGAGGACCTGAGCTGGAAGACTGCGCTGGGTATCGGCTGCTTCCAGGTGCTTTCGCTGGTGCCTGGAACGTCTCGCTCCGGTTCTACTATCATCGGCGGCCTGCTTTTGGGCTGCACGCGTTCGGTGGCGTCCAAGTTTACGTTCTTCCTGGCCATCCCCGTCATGTTTGGCGCGAGTGCGC
>DAWBYD010000003.1:0-4654 GCA_052278285.1 Collinsella sp.
CAACCACCGCTACGACACCGCAGATTACACCAAGATCGATCCGATTCTGGGCACCGAGCAGGACTTTACCGAGCTGTGCGAGGCGGCCGAGAAGCTGGGCATTTCCATCATTCTGGACGGTGTGTTCAACCACACGGGCGACGATTCGATCTACTTCAACCGCTACGGCAACTACCCCGGCGTGGGCGCGTGGCAGAGCGAGGATTCGCCGTGGCGCGATGCGTTTTATTTCCACGAGGACGGCTCGTACGACTGCTGGTGGGGCGTGGGCAATATGCCCGCCATCAATGAGAGCTCCGAACTGGTACGCGAGCGGCTCCTGGGCAAGGACGGCGTCATTCGTAAATGGCTGCGCGCCGGCGCTCACGGCTGGCGCCTGGATGTGGCCGACGAGCTTTCGGACGATTTCCTGACCGAGATCAAAAAGGCCGTACTTGCCGAAAAGCCCGACGCGCTGCTGCTCGGCGAGGTCTGGGAAGACGCCTCCAACAAGATCAGCTACGGCCATCTGCGTCGCTACCTGCAGGGCTCCGAGCTGGACTCTGCTATGGATTACCCCTTCCGCGACATGGTCATCGGCTTTTTGATGGGCTACAAAAACGCCTACCAAGCTGCCGAGGATATCGAGACCCTGCGCGAGAACTACCCGCGCGAGGCATTATCCTGCGCGCTCACTCTGCTGTCGCGCCACGACCGCCCGCGCATTATCTCGGTGCTCGGCGGTGGCCCCGACGAGTCGCAGCTGCCCGAGAGTGAGCGCAGCAAATGGCGCCTGGACGAGAACTCCATGGGCCTGGCCAAGAGCCGCTTTTGGCTGGCGACGCTCATGCAGATGACGTTCCCGGGCGTTCCCTCAATCTATTACGGTGACGAGTACGGCTTGGAGGGACTCACCGATCCGGGTAATCGCCGCACCATGCCGACCAAGGAAGACCTGCACGACTTCGATACGTTCGCGATCGTCAAGAACGCATCTGCTGTGCGCCGCGCGCTGCCGTTTATGATCGACGGTGAAATCAAGGCTTTCGCGCTCAATGACGAGGTGCTGGCCTACAACCGTACCGGTAAAGACGGCGAGTCCGCGACCGTCATCATCAACCGCAGCCTGCGCAATTCGCATCGCGTGACGATTCCGGCGCTCGGCGAATGTGCGAGTGACGTGATCAGCGGTCACGAGTGTGAGATTCATAACGGTACGGTCACGCTCGATCTGTATCCGCTGGGCTCGTCGATCATCTATCACCACGCCGAGCAGCGCCTGCAGGAGCCGCTCGATCACGGTGCGGGTGTTGTGTGCCATATCACATCGGTGCCGACCGACGACGGCAAGCCCGGTACGATCGGCGCACCCACGCGTCGCTTTATCGACCATCTGGCCGCCATGGGCATGCGCTACTGGCAGGTTCTTCCCGTCAACCCCACGGACTTCTTCCGCTCCCCTTATGCCGGTCCTTCGGCCTTTGCAGGCAATATCGACCTGCTACCCGAGAGCCACGAAGAGCTGGCAGCCGACTTTGAGACCTGGAAGGCCCGCGGCGGCGAGGATGCCGATCCGCTGTACACCGCGTTTAAACATCGCAATGCCGATTGGCTCGAGAAATACTGCGTCTACATGGCCGTTAAAAAGTACTTTGAGGGCGAGTCGCGCCATGATTGGCCGGCAGATGTCGCGCGCTACAACGAACATCTGATCGACGACAAGCGCTTCCACAACGAGGCCGAGCTTCAGGCGTACATGCAGTACCGCTTTGACCTCGCTTGGTGCGAGCTCATGAACTATGCGCACAAGAAGGGCATCGAGGTTATCGGGGATATTCCTATGTACGTGTCCGACGATTCGGCAGACGCGTGGAGCGAACCCGAGAACTTCTGGCTGTCCGATACCGGCAAGGCGATTGAGATTTCCGGTGCGCCGCCCGACAACTTTGCGCCCGAGGGCCAGGTGTGGGGCAACCCAACGTTCCGCTGGGACCACATGAAGCAGAACGGCTATAGCTGGTGGATGGATCGCCTGCGTCGTGCGTTTTCGCTCTACGACCGCGTGCGCCTGGATCACTTCCTGGGCTTCCACAGCTATTTCAGCATTCCCGCGGGTAAGGCATGCGCCGACGGGCGTTGGCTGGCAGGCCCGGGCAAGGACCTGTTCCAGACCGCCTACGACGAGCTGGGTCCGCTCAACTTTATCGCTGAGGACTTGGGCTATCTGACGCCCGGTGTTCGCGCCATGGCATCGACCTGCGGTTTCCCCGGCATGGACGTGCTGGAGTTTAGCGACTACGACGTTCGTTGCGGAATTCATCCCACACCGGGCAAGATCCTGTATACCTCGACGCACGACACCTCGACGCTTGCCGGATGGTGCACACACTCCTTTGCAGGCGGCGACGAGCCGAGCGGCATTGAACTGGCAAGCGAGCTCATGGGCAACGCCCTGGCCAGCGATGCTCCGCTCGTGATGATGCCGCTGCAGGACGTGCTAGGACTGGGCGACGATGCACGTATGAACGTGCCGGGCGTGGCCACGGGCAACTGGACCTGGCAGGCTGAGGAGGCCGACGTTGCGGCAGCCGAGGAGAAAACTGCGAAGCTCCTGCGCAGCACCCATAGATTCTGGGGCGAAGCGTGATAAAACCCCCGATATAGGGTACAGTTACAGACGTTTGAATTTTTGCGGGCAGAGCGATCTGCCCGCTTTGTGCTGAAAAGGAAGTATTATGGCGCGCTACGATTACAAGTGCACGAGCTGCGGCAACGTGTTTGAGGTTGAGCACCCCATGTCCGAGACGCCCGAGGTCGTATGCCCCAACTGCGGCGCCCCGGCGGCCAAGACGTTCTCGGCCAGCGGCATTAAGTTCGACGGCAGCGGTTTCTACAACACCGACCAACGCACTGGCGGCTCCAGCACCAGCGCCACCAGCGGCTGCTGCGCCAACTGCCCGCATAGCCACTAGAAACCAAACAGCCCCGCGATCGACACCGATCGCGGGGCTGATTCTTTAGCTACCCAGGCATCTTTATGAGTTGCGGTGAAATAAGGACTATTTGGCGGGTAGAAGCCGCTATTCAATCCCTATTTCACCGCAACTTAGTAGTTACTTGTGGACCAGGCGGGCGCAGAAGTGACCGTCGTAGGAGTCGGCGTTTACGGGGACACTTTGGAAGAGGCCTCGAGGGTTTTGGCGGAGAGTGACGAGGCTCTTGGCGTGGTCGTACTCGGGGAGCTGCAGAATCTGGGCTTCGGAGAGCGGTGCCACGATAAAGCCGGCGCCCTCGGAAGAGGCCAGGAAGGCATCCACGACCTGCGTGTTCTCTTCATCAAAAACCGAGCAGGTGGCATAGATAAGCTCACCGCCGGCAGCAACGCGCGCGGCTGCTTCCTTGAGCATCGTCAGCTGTAGCTTGGGCAGCTCAGTCGTAACGTCGTTCTCGGTCAGACGCCACGGTATCTCGGGATGACGGCGCATGGTGCCGGTGCCAGAGCACGGCGCATCGATAAACACCGTGTCGAACAGGGCGGGCTCGCCGAGCATCGCGTCAAAGGACGTGAGCACCTCATTGAGCTCGCAGGCATCGCCCGACACCGTACGAACACCCGTTATACCCGCCTTATGCAGGCGTGCGAGATTCTGATCGCACTTGCGATCGTGCAGATCGAGCGCGGTATGCTGACGCTCGTACCCGGCACGCTTGGCCTGGCACATCATCACATAGGTCTTGGTGCCGCGACCGGCTCCAATCTCCAGGCAACGACCGGGACGTGTAGCGGCAGTAGCGATAAGCTGAGCGTTGAGGTCCGAGGCAACCGCGGCAGCACGCTCAAACACGCCCGATGCAACCGTGACCTGCGCATCGACCGGAGCATGGCAGCCCGGGAAGACAGGCGCAACGAGCTGCGAGATATACGGGGCGGCCTTGGTCGCAAACGCATTCTCGTGCAGTGCAAGCGGCGCGGGGGCCAGATTACCGGCAAAGTTGAGCGCGCCCTCGGGCGTATCGAACGAGGCCATAATACGAGCGCACAGCCAACGAGGAAGACCCATCAAACGCGAAAGGCGAACCAAACGGCGCTCGGACTCATCCACGTCAGATGCCGTGGCAAAATCCTCCACGTTGTCCGCAACCTTGTGCAGCACCGCGTTAGCCAGGCCCGCGGCAGACTTAGCACCGCTGCGCACCAGCTCAACACCCTGGCTCACGGCAACGCGGCCCGGCGTATGCAGATAGAGCATCTCGAAGGCCGAGATGCGAAGCGCCATGCGAACGCGCGGCGCGACCTTTTTGGGCTTATCCAAAAACTGATCGAGCAACTCATCCAAAATACCCTGCGTGGCGGCAACACCGAGCGCCAAACGAGCGGCAAAAGCGGAATCGCGCTGGTCAATGGCCTTGGCGGAAGCGCGGGACGAGAGCACGTCGCGCGCATACATACCGCGGCGATCGGCCTCCATCAACACATCGAGCGCAAGCTTGCGCGCGGGAGAAAGCTTGCTCATGACAAAACACCCCACGTCAGATCGGCACCCTGCAGGCCGGCAGCCCAGGCAGAAGCAGTCATGGCACGCTTGCCATCGGGCTTAACCTCAAGCAGTTCAACCGCGCCATCGGAAAGGCCCAGGTAAACACGCTTGCTCTTGACGGCAACAGTACCCTCGCC
>DAWBYD010000004.1:0-7317 GCA_052278285.1 Collinsella sp.
CCCAAGGAGCAGCGAAGGCACATGTTGAGCGCATTTCGCGCGTTCATTCAGCATCTCCCCATACGCTATCTCTGTCTGCAATACCGAATGAGCGAATTCGCCGGCAACCAAAACGGTCTCGCGGAGAGAATGAGGCGAGACCTCACAGTTGAACTTTTCGACCATCTGGAATTCTTCCAGCGATACGACACCGTTAAGATTTACTACGACAACGGCCAACCGATTGTAACGGAGGTCATTCATTCTGCGCTTGAGTACGTTCTAGCAAGGGATGTCATCGTATACCGAGAAGCCACACCACGAGCCTACCGGCTATTCCAAGTTGCTGACTACATCTGTACGATCGAGCTAACGGCTATCAAGTTTGACAGCAAGGAAGATACAAAGACTGATCGGCTATTTTTTGGAACCCGAAGGACGTTCAAAAAGGGATTTCTCTTATATCTCAGGAAGAAAAGGATGAACTGACCCGGGGTCACCAGTCGTCAGACGCTCCGCAGTCGTCATCGACGGCAAAGTCGCGGAGGTCGAGGCCTTCGCGTTCGGCTCGGGCTAGGAGCTCTTGGGGCGACTCGTCCTCGATATCCATCGCGTCGAGCATGGCGGCCGGAAAGCCCACGCCCGCCGCAGACCCCGCGCGGTCGAGCAGGCTCTCGCGCAGCTGGTCTACATCAACGTCAATCTTTATGGTGTAGCCTCCTACCAGACCAGGACCTTACCCATCAACGCCGAGCACATCCACGGCAGCAACAAAAGCCGCCGCCTGTTTGTCGTCCATCTGCGCAGCCAAACGCCCCACGGGCTCATCGTAGGCGAACTGCACCTTATCGATAAAGCAATCCCAAGCACGCTCATCCACGCGCACGGCGGCCTCACAATACTGGCCGAGCTTTTTGAGTCCATACCAAAACGCATTCACATGGCGCACAGGATCCTCATCCAGCACACCATCGTAGCGACGCCCGTTAAACTCGCGCATGCGCGCCACGGCAACCTTGAGTGAATCGCCGCCCTCGGCAGAAGCCTCATCCACCAGCTCCGGAATCGCAACCTCACGCCGAACATCGTGCCTGGTAGCACCGTCGTACTCGCCCACCAACACATCTTCGTCAAGCCGAGGATCGTAGTCGATATAGCTACTGCCGCGGCAAATCCCATGCGGCGAGTCAGAGCCAAACGCACAGAACAACCCGCCGTCGGCAACAACACGACGGTAGGTCTCAAACAACTTCTTAACCTGAGTGAGCAACTCGGAAAGCTCTCCGGTATCGCACGCAGTCTCGATCGCAACGCACGCAGGCTCGGGCAACGATACCGGCTCCACCGTGCTCCCCGCGACGCGGGCGGCGCGCTCGGCCCGATATGCCTGTGACGCCAAGCGTGCTCGCTGCGCAGCGCCGCGCACGTTGGTAAGCTCACGCTCCAACGCCACGTCACCAGCAACATCGCCCGCAAACCCGTCAGTGCCCTGCGGCCCGGTCGCGCTCAGCTCAGACTCAAACGTCGCCGTGATCATACCCGCAAGGTCCGTTGCGTCGGCGGCACAACGCAACTGCTCCAGCTGCGTGCACAGCAGATCGACATCTAGGGGCACGGCATCCACAATGCGCACGTCACTCAGACGCGCCACGTCCAGCAGCACCATAGCCCCCGCAGCATCGTACGCCGCACGAACCCTGTCCGCCGTATTGGCGCGCAGCTTTACCTCGATAAACGCAAGCGTCTGCTCCAAACGGACCAGCAGCTCGGCCTTGTCCTCCATACGCAAAAAGGCAGCATAGCGACGCTCCATCCGCAGCGGACCAACAATGCCCGCCTGCTTGCGAGCGTGTGCAAGCGCAGCGCCCTCAACACGACGGACATACCCGTCAACAGCCCGTACGGCAGACTCGCGCGCAGCGCGCTCGGCAGCCTCGACGTCCCTAAGCACGCCCAGCAGCTCGTGGGAGCGCGCCTTTCGCACCAACTCTCCGCGATCGTACCGTTCAAGCGCGGCCTGGCGCTTGGCCACCGCCTCAAAGCCAAACAGCTCGTCGAGCAACTCGCCAACAGAACGCTCACCCGCCATGGCAAAGCCTCCCTACTCGAACACGCCAACACGCCCGCGGGCCCACGCGCACGCAAGCCCGCACGCCCGCACTCCTACAGATCTAGCGCCTTCTTCGCGGCATCAACCGGATCGCCATCCATGTAGAACACCGGGCTCAAGCCCGAGATAATCTCGGACGAAACGCTCTGCAGGCCCGCGATGGCACTCAGCGGCAAAATCACGCGCTTGGCGCCGGCGTTTTTGGTCACGCGCATAATGTCCTCGAGCCCGCGGATCTCGTCCATAGAGCCCGACATGCGCAAGATTCCCGGAATCGCCAGCGCAGGCATCACCGGGCGGTTGCACGCCGCAGAGCAAAGTCCCACAAACTCGGCGAGCGAAACTTCCTCGGACAGGCCCTTGCTCTGCAGGTCGTTGTAAAACAGCAGGTAGTCCTTGGAGCCAATGTGCATGCCCGGCGCCACGCGGTTCGCCAGGTTCACAAAGTTGTCGAACGCGGCTTCCAGCGTATCGCGCACTGGCTTGTTAAAGGCCACGCCCTCGTACTTAAACTTGCACTCGCCGGCAACGGCCTTGTTCTCCAGCTTGTATACGGCAACCTCGCCGCCCTGCGACCTGCCCACGCCAAATACGTGGCCGGACAGCAACGGCCCGTCGGGAATCAGCGTGTCCTCGGTCTGTTCGGGCACGCGCACCACGTGCACGTCCTGCGGGTTGTCGGCATCCATATAGCCCAGGTTGACGTCGATAAACTCGACGCCCGCCATAATCTTGAGCTGCTCCTTGACGCGGCGACGGCCCTCGATGGCGTAGTCCAGCAGCCAGCGCACATCGTCCTTGTCCATGGCCTCGTCGGGGAACAGCAGCTTGGCAAGGCCGCTAAAGGTCTTGCGCACGGCAATCTCGTCACGCTTGTTAAAGTCGCTGTTAAAGCGGAAATACCGGTCGATATGGTGCGTAAAGTCTTTGCGGCGCATCTCCTTGCAAAACTCCGACAAACAGTCGGTGATCAGGCCATAATGCCCGGTCAGCAGGCTCGAGCGCATCTTGGGAATCTCCCAGCCCGGCAGGTAGTAATGGATACGGTCGAAGAAGGCCGAATCGTTGTTAAACTCCGGCGGGAACGGATCAAACAGGTGCGTGGTCTTAAGGACATTTTGCACGGTGTCGTTGATGTTGCCCTCAAAGACCATGGAGGCGTCGGCGTTAATCTGATCGCGGCCGCGTGCGTAACTGCCACTCGCCATGTAGTCCTTCATGATCTGCACGGCGTTGGTGTCCTTAAACCGCATGCCGGCGACCTCGTCGAACGTCACGCAGTCCCAGTGACCTACCAAGCCCACGCGGTCGGCGCGCATGGAGTTCATACGGCCGAACAGGTTGGCCGTGGTGGTCTGGCCGCCCGAAAGCAAAATGGCGTAGGGCGAGACCTCTTTGTAGATGTGGCTCTTACCGGTACCGCGGGGACCCAGCTCGCACAGGTTGTAGTTGCGCTCGATGAGCGGCACCATACGCTCGATAAAGTGCAGGCGCTCTTTCTCGGAAAGCTCGCTGGGTTCGTAGCCAGCGGAGCGCAGCAGCATGTTGAGCCACTCGTCGCGCGAGAAATACTGGCGCTCTTCGACCATGGCATCCAGGTCCAGGTTGGGCATCTGAATGGGCGTGAGCGACGCCACGCTAAACGGAGAGTCCTCGGGCCCGCGCTTTTTGCGCTTGGCCTTGGAGCGGCGCGGCGCATCGTCGCCAAAGACCTCCATGCCAAACTCGTCTTCCTCATCCAAGGGGTGACGATACTCGATGCTCATAATGCACCAAATGCCACCCTGCAGAATCTTGGAATAGTCGCGCACATACTCGGCAGGCATCACAAACGGCTCGATGGTCAGATTGGCAAACGATGCCACGTAGATGTCTTTGTACTCATCGAGCTTGGCCGTCACCTTGTCGATGATGGTAAAGCGGCCCAGCTCGCGAATCTTGGACTTAATGCGCTCGGACTCGTCGGGACGCACGTAGTTATCGGTGAGGATCCTGCGGATGCGATCCAGGCCCTCTGCCACGGCTTCCTCGTCATCGGTTGAGCAGTACATGCCCAGCAGATACTCCAACACAAAGGTGGGCACGTTGGCGCCGCGCTTCATAAAGGCCGTCAGGTCCTTGCGCACGATCTTGCCGCCAAAGTGCTCGAGCAGCTTACCGTCCAGCCCGTCCATGTCGTAGCCCTCATCCTCGGGAGCCTCGGCCGCAGCCTGGTCATAGCCATCGGTCGAGGACTCGTCCTCGGCGGCCACCGCAGCCTCAGCGGGCGCAGCAGCAGTCGCCGTCTCCGGGGCAGGCGCAGCGGTCTCGACCTCCGGGGCCTTCACGGGCGCGGCCTCAGGCACCGCAGCCTCCGCAGGCACATCCTCATCAATCAAGGGGACTTCCCACAGACCGTCGTCATGGCTATCAAACATAGGGCACACTCCTAAAAACCAAAGTCAGCAACAGGGGCAAACGAAACAGCGATTGTATACGTCTCGCGCCAAACGATCTTGCCCGTTTCGCGCTCGCGGCAGACCAGATAGTACGGACCCTTGGCCGAGAATCCATCCGCTGCACGCAGCGCAAACTTGGCATGCACGACGCGCTCCTGCGAGTTAGCAGAAGTCTTGTTGGCATGCGCCTTGACTGTATCGCTCACCTCGTTGCCGCTTGCGTCGGTAAACACCAGCTCATACTCGCACGGCAAGACCTTGCCTTGGGCGGGTTCTTCCTGGATCAAGTTGACCGAGAAGAGCGAGTTGGTCACTCGGCGTCCCTCGCTTAGCACGCGCAGCGTCGCCACGCGCGTATCGACAAAGTCCTTGGAACCCGAGCGCGCACGCCAAAATCCGATAACGGGCACGCAGAGCTCCTGCAGGCTCATGCCGCCGTGGACGTAGTTGTTAGTGCCGCCGGGACGCTTGAAGTGCACGTTCTCGCGCGGGGCAAATCCCTCAAAACCGGCACCTAAACGTCCCATGCCAACATTAACAAACATCTCGCATGCCTCTTCCGAAAGCTTGGCCACGGCCTCGTTGGGCACCACCAGATGACGCTTGCCGTGCATGACAGGAGCGTCAAGGAAGGGAAGGTCTGGCTTGCCGAGCATCTGGCACTCGTTGAGCTCACGACGCGTGTAGATGAAGCCGTGATCCGCCGTCATAACAACACGCGCGCCCGGGGCGTCGGTGCACACGCGGCGCGCCAACGCGGCAAGTTCCTCCACGGTGTCCGCGCAGGCATCGAAAACGTCATCCTGCGTAGCTGCCTTCTCGCCCGTGGCATCGATCTTGTTGTGGTAGAGATAAACGAGCCTGGAGTCTTTGAGCAGCGCTTTGCGCTCGGTTCCCGCCATGTTGAGGTATGCGCTCGAGCGCAAAGCGCGGGCCGTGGGCTCAACGTGGGTAAGTACGGCCTCGCGCTGCGGAGTCGTCGCAGTGGGCATGCCGTCAGCCAACACAAACGCGCCATCCTCTGCAAGCTCAAGCACCTGGTGCGGCAGCAGCGCAGGCATGCCCACCTCGGTAATGGAGGGAAAGACCGCCTGCATGCTAGAAACCTTGACGTTGCCGCCGCGTTCGCGCTCGAGCAGCGCCGCAACGTCGCGGGCAACCTCATAGCGCAGCGCATCGCTCACGATAACGACCGTTGTTTTGGCAGAACCCACAAAGGCGGGCAGCACATGCCAGTAAAACTCATCCTGCCGTGCGGGACCATCGATGTAGCCGCAATCGGCCCACTCCCCTTGCGCAGCAGCCGCCCAGCAGACATTGGCATCCGCCAAGAACCAGTTGCTGTAGAGATTCTCCGCCCAGTCCGCCACGGCGCGGGCAGGTTCCTCGAGCGCATCGCACTCGACGGAGCGTGCCCGCAGATACGCGGTGCACATATGGCGATAGGCAGCATCCATGGCATACCAATCGGACGAATAGGCATCCCACACCTGCTGGGGCTGCGCCAGATGGAAGCCACCCGCGTGCGACTGCCTAAACGCGCACATATCGGCCACAGCGGCAAGCAGGTCAAAGTAGCTCTCGACACGACGGTACCAGCTTAGGTCGCAGCGACGCGCAGCAAATGCGCGCGCATCCTCAACACGGTCCGCGCCCTGGGCAAACGAGCAGAACAGCTGCGAGAGCACGGCCTCATTGACGCACGGAAACACATCAAGCGAGGTCAGCACATCGATCGGCAAGGTCTCGAACCGTGCAAAGAGTCCGCGGGCGTCCTCAACCAAACGGCAAATCTCAAATAGGTCCTCGCTCGACGCCTGGGTATCGGCGGTCTGGTCCCACGTACGCACCGCCTCAAGGCAATAGGAGCCGTAGGCGGGAGCCACATAGCTTTCGAGTCCCTTGAGCGCTCCCTCGGGAAGCGCGGTAGACGCCGCCGTAAGGAGCACATGGGATGAAAGCATAAGCAATGAGTCGCGCTCATACAGCGGTCCCTCAAGCCCATAGCAGCGAAGCATAAAGGCAGAGAGCACATCGCGCACGCAGTACTTGTCCATCAACTCGGCCAGCGCCTTGGGACCCTCGTGCAGCAGCATGGTCATACAGCCACGCAGCACAAACGCGGGGCGCGCGTCACCAAGCTCTTTACCGCCAAAAATCACCGTAAGGATGCCGAGTTCGATATCGGATGCGCCCGAGGCATGCGGAACACACGCGGCAAACTTAGCGCAGCGGGTCTTGGCATCAAAGAACGTCTTGTGCTCGCGCAGGCTCTCGCGCACGGCGTCGATATTCTCGATGCCTAGCTGATCGGCCAAAAGCGAAAGATAGTCAGCCTGGAACTGATCGGCATACAGCTCAACATCGGCAAGCCAATCACCCTCAAGCCTGCCGCGCGGGCAACGGCGATACAGCAAGATATCGCTCGCAAGGTCATCGCGGTTGATGAGCTTCTTGACGGCAAACATACGGCCCTCGCAGGCTTCAACAAACCGCACTGGGCGCTCAAAGTCACCGTGAGCGGGCATAACGCCGTCATCAGTCCCCGCACCGTCGAAGCCCTCGGCGGCCAAACGTTCAAACTCAGGAGCAAACTCGCCGTCCGCATCGTGCCAAACCACCACACGGCGGGGCATGCATGCGAGCAACGGTTGCAAAAACCGCAACTTGAGCTGTTCTTCTACATCGATCTTGGGCATGAATATCCTTACCGTATCTGCAGTTACTTAATCTTTGCTAGCACATCCTGAAACTTGGCGTAGTTGACCTTGACGCCGTCATCCAGGTCGA
>DAWBYD010000005.1:0-3201 GCA_052278285.1 Collinsella sp.
AAATAAACCTGTCCCTTTTTAGTAGGTACAATAACCCATAAGGCAAGTATGTTTCTGAGTTATTTCGTGTTGACCCATTTGAGCGCGATGGGGTATAACTCTACTCAACCGCTAGGGATTTTATTGAGAAAGGTGTTCTACCATGAGCAAGAACCTCTCCCAGCAGGTCGTTCTCGACCGCCGCGGCTTTGTCGCCGCCACCTTCGCAACCGTCGCCGGCCTTGGTCTTGCCGGCTGCTCCGACACCAGCGCCGAGGCCGACAAGGGTTCCGCCGCCGGCTCCTCCAAGGGCTCCGAGGATACCGAGACTTCCACCACGCTCGACGCTAAGGCATTCGACAAGCTCGTCGACAACGGCCCCAAGGCCGATGACGACGCCATCGCCGCCAGCACCTGGGCCACGGCCGTCAAGGACGCCGGCGTCTTTAAGATCGGTGGCGTTCAGACCTCTACGCTCTTCTCCCTCCTCAACGAGAAAGACGGTCAGACCCGCGGCTTCGACGCCGGTATCGCACAGCTCCTGTCCAACTACATCCTGGGCGAGAACAAGGTCGAGATCACCCAGGTGACCTCGGACACGCGCGAGTCCGTCCTGCAGAACGGCCAGGTCGACGCTGTCTTTGCCACCTACACCATCACTGACGAGCGCAAGAAGCTCGTATCCTTTGCCGGTCCCTACTACTACACCCAGCAGGCCATCCTGGTGCTCGCCGATAACGACGACATTAAGAGCGTCGACGACCTGGCCGACAAGAACGTCGCCGTCCAGTCCGGCTCCAACGGCCCCGCTATCCTGGAGGAGTTCGCCCCCAAGGCCAGCCAGCAGGAGTTCAAGACCGACGAGGAGGCCCGCCAGGCACTCCAGCAGGGCCGCGTTGACGCCTACGTCATCGATAACAACATGCAGCAGAGCGCCCTGGTCCGCGAGCCCGGTAAGTACAAGATCGCCGGCAAGCCCTTCGGCAGCAAGGAGCCCTATGGCATCGGTCTGCCGCTCGATTCCGACGGCGTCGCCTTTGTCAACGACTTCCTTAAGAAGATCGAGGACGACGGCACCTGGACTGAGCTGTGGCAGATCTGCATCGGCGACCGTACGGGCGACACCAACGTTCCCGAGCTGCCCGAGATCGGCGCCTAGGCAGCGAGCCTGGTAACGGCCGCAACGAAACCATATGGAAACGCATGATGCGCTTTATTGCGGTAAACTGTTTCCTCACTGAGTTGTCGGGGCTTCCGTACACACGGGAGCCCCTTTCCTTATCGGCGGGAGGTCCGCATGAGTCTCTCCGAACTCTGGTCGCTCTATGGCCAGAACTATATCGACGCGCTGCTAGCAACCTGGGGCATGACGCTCGAATCGTTTGCCATCGCCATGGTGCTGGCCGTCGCCGTCACCGTGATGCGCGTGTCGCCGCTCAAGCCGCTGCGCGTCTTTGGCGACCTGTATGTCCAGGTCTTCCGTAACATCCCTGGCATCGCGCTGCTTATCATCGTCGTCTACGCGCTGCCGCCGCTCAAGGTCGTCCTGCCCTACCGCACCTGCGTTATCGTCGCCACGGTCCTTTTGGGCTCGGCCTTTGGCTCCGAGAACTTTATGAGCGGCATCAACACCGTCGGCGTTGGCCAGGTGGAAGCCGCCCGCTCGCTGGGCATGAGCTTTAACCGTATCCTCGCCAAAATCGTGATTCCGCAGGCGCTGCGTTCGAGCGTGCTGCCCATGACCAACCTCTTTATCGCCGTCATGCTCACCACCGCCTTGGGCAGTCAGGTGCCGCTTAAACCGCAGGAGCTCACCGGCGTGGTGAGCTACATCAACACGCGCTCGCTCGGTGGCGTCGCCGCGTTCTTTATCTCGGCGCTCGGCTACCTGGGCACGGCCTTTGTGGTGAGCCACATTGGCAACTATATCGATAAGAAGGTGAGGATCCTCCGATGAACAAGCATTCCTCCCCTGCACTTACCATGCGCGATGCGCTCTACGAGGCTCCCGGCCCCAAGATGCTCGCCAAGATTCGCATCGGCACCGCCATTTCGCTCGTTGCCGTGGCCGCGCTCATCGCTCTGGTACTGCAGCGCTTTTATGTGACCGGTCAGCTTTCGGTCCACTACTGGTATTTCTTTACGCATCTCACCACCTGGAAGTTCTTGCTTGCCGGCTTTGAGGGCACCGTTAAAGTCGCACTCACCGCTGGCGCCATCGCGCTGGTGCTGGGCCTGGCCCTTATGCTCGGCCGCACGAGCGACATTAAGCCGCTGCAGCTGGTCTGCCGCGTGCTCACCGATTTCTTCCGCGGTGTGCCAAGCCTGCTGTTCATCTACTTCTTCTTTTTGGTGCTGCCCCAGTACAAGATCGCGCTGCCGTCGTTTTGGATGCTCACGCTTCCCGTCGCGCTCGCTGCCGCCGGCGTACTTGCCGAGATCTTCCGCGCCGGCGTCAACGCCGTACCGCGCGGGCAGGTCGAGGCGGCCCAGGCGCTCGGTCTCTCCAAGGCTAAAATCACCTTTAAAATCGTGTTGCCGCAGGCTATTCGGTTTATTATTCCGTCGTTGATCTCACAACTTGTAGTCGTGGTCAAGGACACCACCGTCGCCTATGTGGTGAGCTACCCCGACCTCATGCAAAATGCCCGCGTGCTCATTACCAACTATGATGCACTCGTATCGGTCTACCTGGTAATCGCGATCATCTACATCCTCATCAACGTCGCGATCAACAAGGCCGCTGTCTATGTTTCGCACAAGACCGGCGCGACCATCATCCGCTAACGCTTTACCATTTCGAGTCATAAGGAGCCGAGCACCATGGCACAGAGCACTTCTACTTCTGGCAACCAGCCGCTTATCGAGCTCAAGCACGTCGATAAGCACTATGGCGACCTGCACGTTCTCAACGACATCAATCTGTCGGTCGACCGCGGCGAGGTCGTCGTTGTGATCGGACCCTCGGGCTCGGGCAAGTCGACCATGTGCCGAACCATCAACCGCTTGGAGACCATCGACTCGGGCGAGATCCTCATCGAAGGTCAGCCCCTGCCGCAGGAAGGCAAAGACCTTGCCCGTATGCGCGCCGAGCTGGGCATGGTGTTTCAGCAGTTCAACCTGTTTGCACATATGACGGTGCTGCAGAACGTCATGCTGGGGCCGGTCGACGTGCTGGGCGTGTCAAAGGAGGAAGCTCGTGAGCGCGCCATGGACCTGCTG
>DAWBYD010000006.1:0-2107 GCA_052278285.1 Collinsella sp.
GACGAGGAACGTGGCGATGGCCTTCATGGCCTGGTAGCCGATGCTCAAAAACGTGACGCCCACAAACATGTACAGGTCGTTGAGGCCCAGGCCGATCACCGACAGGATGGTGAAGATCGTGAACTCACGCTTGCGGCTCATGCCTTCGCGGTGGTCGAACACGTACTTCATGCTGAGCCAGTAGTTGACCACGACGGACGTGATAAACGAAACCGTGGTGCTCATCAAAAAGTCGAGGTGGAACAGCTCGACGAGCGCAATGAGCATGCCCCAGTCGATGCCAAAGGAGATAAGACCCACGACAGCAAACTTGAGGAACTGCTTGGTATGAGGTTGTGCCAGCGCCTTGCGCACGTAATCACATCCAATGCGTTGATGAATCGAGCAAAGGATACTTTAGAGCTTTTACAAGGGAAACGTAAGGTCTTTGCCAAGAACTATATGAACTCGCCAAATTTTCAAGAGCTAATCCGCAAACGTTGAAAATTTGCCCGTAAACGAGCGGCACCCACGGACGATACTGCGCTGAGTGCACGTCGTCCGTGGGCGCCGTAATGCTGCAGGGGTTTCGAGCTACTTGGTCTCGTCGCCCTCCAGGAAGATTTTTCGGGTCACAAAGTTGTAGACCATGACAAGTGCGGTGGCGCAGATCTTGGCGATATTGGCCTCGAGTCCCAGGCCGGCGTTGAGCGCCAGCACGATGCCGTCGTTGAGCACCAAACCGATCACGGACAGCACGACAAAGATGATGAACTCGCGGCGGCGGCTCATGCCTTCCTTGTGCGCAAACACGTACTTCATGCTTGCGAGGTAGTTAAAGATGAGTGAGATGATAAAGCCGCTGGTGTTGGCGATTAGGATGTTGAGGCCCAGACCGTAGTGGAGCAGATTCATAATGCCAAAGTCGATAACCGTGGCAATGACACCGACGACGCCAAATTTCATGATCTGCGCAAGGAGCTTTTGCATGGTACCTGCCTTAGGGTGGCGCGGGGACGCCGTGGGGATGACAAACTCAGCAAGTTTAGCCAATCCCCGCGGGGGGGGCTAGACGCGCTCTTCGATAGCACCGTTTCTATATGCATCGAGCAGCTGGCGCAGATCCTGGATCTGGCTGCGAATCTTGGCGCCAGTATCGGTGTCGCTCACCATGCGGCGACGGTCTGCTTGGTCAAAACGGTTGGTCTCGCTTTCGATGTCCACGTTGCGCGTGAGTGCCTCGGCAACCGTCGTAAAGGCCCGGTGCGACTTGAGGCGGCAGCCGCGCGAGCTCGAGATGAGCGTATAGCCGGCGATGCCCGTCTTGGGATGGTAAGCGCGGCAGAAGCCGCCATCGATGACCAGCAGCTTGCCCTCGGCGCGGATGGGCTGCTCGCCCTTGGTGGTTTTAACGGGCGTGTGGCCGTTGATGATGTGGCCGGTCGGCGAGCATGCCATGGGCGCGACGCCAAACTCGCGCATGATATCATCGCAGACCGAGGGCGACTTGGTAAGCGTAAAGTACGGGTCCATCGGCTCGACCCAGGTGCTCTTATCGGCGATATAGGCGCGCTCAAAGGTACGCACCAGGCGTCCGCTGGCGGGTGAATTGAAGCCAATCCACAGGTACCACATCCAGTCGAGGGCATCGCGGTCGCCCACGCGCCACGCGCGGCGGGCGATGTGGTCGCAAAAATCGAGATAATCGCGGCCAGCGTGCCAGGTGCCCAGGCAGTTCATGCTGCTAAAGGTGCCGTCTTCGTTGAGCGGAACGCAGCCGTGGAAGAGCAGGTTGCCGTTGGCGACCTTGTACATCGAGCCGTGGGTGTAGAGGAAATCGATATGGCGATGCAGGTGATCGGCGGTTACAAACTCGGACACGAGCTTGTCGATGATGTGCTGCTCCTGAGACGTGAGCGTGTAGGGGTCCGCCGGGTCGACGGTGGGGAAGGCGTTGGTCGTGAGCGGCCACACGCTGCCGTCGGCGAGCGTGACCGTGCCGGTGTCGTGGTCGATCTTGTCGAGTAACAGGCGGTCGGTCATATCGAACTCGGGGTGGCGCTGGATAATCTGGCCCTCGAGCTTAAAGAGCAGCACGTTGATGGCCTTGATCAGCGGGGTGACGGAC
>DAWBYD010000007.1:0-7712 GCA_052278285.1 Collinsella sp.
AAATTCCCCATATTATGTGGCGGTTAATTTGGTTCTGTTTGGGGTTTTCTTTTCTTCAATCTGTCCCTATTTCACCGCAACTTTGGAAAGGCACCTTTAGCCATTGGGGACGCACCGAGCACTGGGGTATCATGGCTTGGTTGCTATAACTCGCATTTACGCGCCTTGTAGGAAGGGGCTGCGCCCATGGCTTTTGAGCCCGCTCAACATAGCTTCATTACGCTCGAGGGTGTCGATGGCGCCGGTAAATCTACGCAGGCGCGCCTGCTTGCCCGTGCGCTCGACCTTGCCGGCTACCAGGTTGTGACCCTGCGTGAGCCGGGCGGTACCGCCATCAGCGAAAAGATCCGTGCTCTGCTGCTCGACCCCGCCAATACGGCGATGGGCGACACCTGCGAGTTGTTGCTCTACGAGGCGGCACGCGCTCAGTTGGTGCACGAGGTCATCGCGCCCGCCCTTGCTGCCGGCAAGGTTGTCCTGTGCGACCGCTTCTACGATTCCACGACCTGCTACCAGGCGTTTGCCGATGGCCTCGATCGCCAGATAGTGCGCGACGCCAACAACCTGGCCGTCGCGGGTACGCACCCGGCGCTCACACTCGTCTATCACATCACGCCCGAGCAGGCGGCGCTGCGCATGGCCGACCGCGGTGCGGCAGATCGCATGGAGGCTAAGGGCATGGCCTTCCAAGAGCGTGTCTACCAGGGTTTTTGCGCAATTGCCGCCGAGGAGCCAAACCGCGTAAAGCTCATCGACGCGACCGCGTCCATCGAGGAAGTCTTTGCGAAGACGGTCGAGCAGGTTCGTGCGTACGGTCTCGACATTCCGCAAGACGCCGTCGCCGCCGCACTTGCCAAGGAGGCCGAGTAACGTGGCCCCCGCTCAGGCAAGCCTGCTGGCCAAGCTCGACACCCAAGAGCGCGTGCGCGACTTTTTGACCAATGCCGTCGCCAGCGGTCGCGCATCGCACGCCTACCTGTTTTTGGGCGCGCCCGGCGCGGGCAAGCTCGACGCCGCGTGGGCGCGCGCCCAAGCCTTCCTGTGCGAGCAGGATGGCTGCGGCTCATGCGATAGCTGCGTGCGCGTCGCCCGCCATACGCACCCCGACGTGCACTATTACACGCCCGAGAGCGCCACGGGCTACCTCATCGCCCAGACCCGCGAGCTGCTCGATGACGTGCCTCTGGCGCCCATCCGTGCTAAGGCCAAGGTCTACATCATCGACCGTGCCGAGCAACTGCGCGCCAACACCGCCAACGCACTGCTCAAAACACTCGAGGAGCCGCCCGAGGGCGTCATGTTCATCCTGCTGGGCACCTCGGCAGACGTGATGCTGCCCACCATCGTGAGCCGCTGCCAGTGCGTGCCGTTTCGGCTGGTATCGCCCGCCGTCGCCGCGCAGGCCGTGAGCCGCGCCACCGGTCAGGACCCTGCGCGTTGCCGCATGGCCGTCGCCGTGGCGGGAAGCCCCACGCGTGGCATCGAGTTCCTCAAGAGCGCCGAGCGCCAGGACGCCCGCCGCCAGATGGTTCGCGCCATCGATTCGCTTATCGCCGCCGACGAGGCCGACGTGCTCAGCCGCGCCAAGTCACTCATCGTCGCCGTCAAGGTGCCGCTCGCCGAGGTCAAGTCCACGCAGGAAAAGGTGCTCGAGCAAAATGCCGACTACCTGTCGCGTGGAGCATTGAAGCAGCTTGAGGACCGCAACAAGCGCGAACTCAACGCGCGCGAGCGTTCGGGTATCATGGAAGCGCTGGCGAGCGCGCGGACGCTCATGCGCGACGTGCTGCTGACGCTTCAGGACGAGGCAGCCGACGTGGTGAACGAGGACGTGCGCGACACGATCGGGCGGCTTGCCGCCGCGACGAATGTTGCGGGTGCCACACGGGCGCTCGAGGCAGTCGCGACCGCCGAGCGCAACATCGCCAGAAACGTTACTCCCCAGCTGGCCATCGAGGTCATGCTGTTCGATATCAGGAAGGCACTGAAATGCCGTTAGTTGTACCCGTTAAGTTTACCTACGCCTCGCGCGACCTGTGGTTCGACCCGCAGGATCTGGATATCCTCGAGGCCGATTATGCCATTTGTTCCACCGAGCGCGGAACCGAGATCGGCCTGGTCACGGCCGATCCCTTCGAGGTGCCGCAAGACGAGATCGGTCAGCCGCTCAAGCCCGTGCTGCGCGTGGCGAGCGACATCGACCTGCAGCTTGCGGACGACCTAGCCATCCAGGGCGACGAAGCCATGGTCGACTTCCGCCGTCTGGTCAAAGAGCTCGACCTCGAGATGAAGCCGGTGGGCGTCGAGTACCTGTTTGGCGGCGAGAAGGCCGTGTTCTACTTTGCGGCCGAGGAGCGCGTCGATTTTCGCCAGCTCGTCAAGGATCTGTCCTCGACGCTGCACATTCGTGTCGACATGCGCCAGATCGGCGTGCGCGACGAGACCCGCCTGGTGGGTGGCTATGCCCAATGCGGGCAGGAGCTCTGCTGCACGCGCTTTGGCGGACAGTTTGAGCCCGTCTCGATTCGCATGGCAAAAGAGCAAGACCTGCCGCTCAACTCGTCCAAGATCAGCGGCGTGTGCGGCCGCCTGATGTGCTGCCTGCGCTATGAGTTCGAGGCGTACAAGGACTTTAAGAGCCGTGCGCCCAAAAAGAAGACGCTCATCGATACGCCGCTCGGCAAGGCACGTATTCAGGAATATGACACGCCGCGTGAGCAGCTGGTGCTGCGCCTGGAGAACGGCAAAGTCTTTAAGGTCAACCTGGCCGATATGACGTGCTCGGAGGGCTGCAAAAAGAAGGCCGCCGAGCAGGGCTGCAACTGCCGCCCCGACTGCGTGACGCGCGACGTGCTCGAGCGCATCGAGTCACCCGAGATGCGCCTGGCGCTCATGGAGCTCGATCGCGAGAACGGCGTCGACGTGGGCGATGGCCTGTCGAGCGCCGACCGTCTTGCCGGCACGTCGATGCCCAAGCGCCGTCGTCGCGATGCTGAATCCGATGCTCGCGCCGGTCAGGGTCAGGGCGAGGGCCGTGGCCGCGGAAAGGGCCGCGGTAAGGCCGAGGCACCCGAGGCCGAGGAGGCCGCCGGTGGCCGTCGTCGTCGCAAGCGCGCGGGCTCGGGCGATGCTACCGAGGCTGCAGCCGCGGGTAAGAACGCCTCTCGCGAGCGCGAGGTTCAGCAGCCCCAGCAGCAGAATCGCGGCGGCGGCATGAATCCCACACGTCGCCGCCGCCGTCATCTGTCGAGCGAGGAGCGCGAGGACGCCTTCCGCGCCGCAGCTGCTCGCGAGGCTGGTGCCGCTTCCAAGGGTGGTTCGGGTTCCGATGCGCCTGCCGACAAGGGTGGCAAGTCACGTGGCGAGGAGGAGCGCGCGCCGCGTCCGCGCCGTCGCCATTCCTCCGGCGCGCAACAGAAGCCCTCAGTGCCCTCCGTGGCCGATCAGATCTCGGATGGCGAGGTCAAGGTCACACGCCGTCGTCCCGGAGATGGCGGGGGAGCGGCTGCCAAGGCTTCGCGTGGCGCCGCTCGCGATGAGCGCGAGCCGCGCGAGGATCGCGGTGGCGAGGGCTCGGCCGACCAGGGTCAAAAGCGCCGTCGCCGTCGTCGTTCCCGCAAGCCGCGCCAGGATGGTGGCGAGGGCTCGGCCTCGTCTTCGTCCGCACCACAACCGCCCGCCGGCGAATAACGCCCGCGAGCGGATTTAGCCTGCCTTGCCCCGAGCGCATCGGGGTATCATAGCGCCGAATCAACAACCCTCCCTGCGACCGAACGTAGGGAGGGTTGTGTCTTGAAGAGCCATCTGAACATATTGAGCCGTCTGCAGGGTGCCGGTGCCCTACCGTTTGCGGACGAATTGCTACCGTTTGCCGAGCGGGTGGCACGCGAGGCGCTCGAGGCATTGTCGCCAACACGATGTGCCGGCTGCGAGCGCGCCGGTGCGCTTATTTGCCAAGACTGTCTGGCCGCGCTCACGCTCATCGACCCACGTCATAGCTGTACCCGATGCGGCGCTCCGTTTGGGGATTTGCTGTGCACTGAGTGTTCGGTCGAGGGCACGTCCTCGGCAATGGCGGAGGCACTCGACCGCTGCCTGGCGTGCGCTGTCTATGCGCATCCACTGCCGCGCATCATTAAAGCGTACAAGGACGCGGGCGAGCGACGTCTGGCTCCGTATCTGGCGGAGCTGCTCTACGACACCGCCCTGCATGCCCAGGTCGTAGCGCCCGATCGCTATGGAGGTGTGCTGTCCGGCGCGGATGCGGTGGTGTTTGTGCCTGCGACGGCGGCAGCGTTTCGGCGGCGTGGTTTTGATCATATGGAGGCTATTGCGCGCCCATTTTGCGAGCTGTCGGGTGTTCCCCTGCTCGATGCTCTCGTCAAGTACGGGCATGGCGACCAGCGCGAACTCGGTCGTGAGGAGCGCCGCGAGCGTGCCCAAGGCATGTACGAGACGGTTGAGGATGTGCGGGGCAAGCGCCTGCTGCTTATCGACGACGTTATCACCACGGGTGCGACGATGGCAGCGGCTTCGGCGGAACTCAAGCGCGCCGGTGCCGCGGCCGTTGATGGCCTCGCTACCGCACGCGTTTGGTAGGGGTGGTTCAGATGGCAATAAAGATCGGGCAGCGTGGCAAGCCTGCAAGCGAGCAGCTGGCTGCTTCCGTAATTCTGACGGGTGCCTCGGCGCTGCGCATGATGCGCGCCGAGCGCCGGCAGATGGGCTACATAAGCTGGAAGGACCTTAATCCCGATGAAGAGCGCCGTGTGCTGCGCACGTCGTCGCCCTCGACCGAGGACATCTATCTTCCCGATTTGGTGCGGATTGGGGCCGCAAGCGGCGAGGTGCAAGAGGATTTGTGCTTGCTGGTAGGGTCTGCAGCGCAGCGCCGCCGTATTCTTGGCGTGAGCTGGTCCGTATGCTCCGAGTTGCCCGCCGGCTCGATTCTAGAGGTGGAACCAGGGGTGTACAGTCTATCTCCCGAGGCCCTTTGTGTTGCCGTCGCCCGCGAGGTCGGCTGTATCCAGGCATTTGCCCTGGCCCAGGAGCTGTGCTCTAAGATTTCGCTGAGTGACCACGGGCAGTATCTACCTCCCTACACATCGCCTGTCGTGAACAAATTGGCAAAGGACAAAGACCAGCCGCCAGATGTCGGTTACTTTGAGGTCGAGCCCGTGCTGACACCCGATCGCCTGGTAGATTACCTTGCGGCGTGCAAAGGAAGCACGGCCAAACAGCTGCTGCGCCTGTGTCCCTACCTGTCAGAAAACCTGCTGTCGCCCATGGAGTGCATCATGCTCGCTCTGTTTTCGCTTCCGTTTTCCTATGGCGGATTTGCCTGCGGTCCTTTTAAGACCGACTACAAGATCGAGTTCGATGACCGCGCGCAGGCAATCTCTGGGATGTCGCACGCAGTTTGCGATGCGTATCAGGAAACAGCCCGGTTTGACCTGGAATACAACGGTGAGCTGGGCCATTCCTCCCGGAGGGGACGTATCCATGATGAAAAACGCAACACGGGCTTGATTACTATGGGAATCGAGGTCGCGACGGTCAACAACGAGATGCTCTGCGACATGGAAGCGATGGAAGCGCTCGCATGGCGCATCCACCAGCGTATGCGAAAACGGTACCGGAATCGTGTCGATGCCCGCAGGAAAAAGCAAGAGGCGCTGCTTAACACGCTGCGGGCGTGTTTTGGGCTTAAGCCTGCCTAACAATGCTCTGAAACAGGGGGTTGGATATATGCTCTGGCCAAAATATAGCAAATATGAGTACTGCTACAAATTCAGTAACAGCAAAATCAGGGATTTTGGGACTGGAAGATAGGGTAAATTAGAAAGTTATTAAACAAATGTGGAATATCCTGGCATCAATCTGACGTTATAGAGCGTGAAAACAGCTTGCAGAGCCAAAAACTCCTGCTACTAAATTGGTAACAGTACTCATATTTGCTATTTTTTGGCCACGGCGCCCTAAGACGGGTGTGTTGGGGCTTTCCATAGGGGAGCGACGGGCTTAATCAGAGCGCGTGCGGCCCGTCCTGACCTGCGAAATCTGTACTCGCGATGCGAATAACGCCCCTAACCTTAAACTTTAGCTTGAACTTAGCTATAATGCGCTACGTTCCTGCCAGGCTGTGGTTGCGGACGGACGAAATGCCCGTCCTAGTCCAAGACAGACGCGGTCAAAGGGATCCACGTAAGCGACCGCGTGCGCGCGGCGCGATCATGGCGCGTCCTAGATGTAAGCCGCACCGTCCGTTCTACTTTCTTTGGGGCAATACCGCCTCGCGGGCGAGCGGGCCAGTCGTGAAGGTGGCTGCGGCCTCCCGAGCAAACACCCCGGTGCGCAAGTGTGGGGTCAAATACCAGGTCAGCTGGTGGGAACAACCTGATATTCCGCGCAACGCACGGATCGTATACGACACAGAAGGCAGGGTAGTGGACATGGTGAGGGGCAGCTTGATGCACGCGGCTCGGTTAGGTGCTGGGACCGCAGCGGTCATCGCCGTTTTGGGCCTGAGCGGATGCGCGTTCAACCCGCTGTCTACGTTCACGACTCCCACGATCGACCAGATCGAGTACGAGACCGTCACGCCGGCGGTGTCGGACGATGCCCTGGTCACTCCCGGAACCCTGACGGTCGCCCTCGATACTTCCGATGCGCCGCAGGCAATGCAGGGCGCCGACGGCGAGCTCACGGGATATGCGGTCGACGCCGCCCGCGCCCTCGCAAGCCGCATGGGCCTTAAGGTTGCCTTTGTCGATGCGTCCTCGGCAGGTTCCGCGCTCGGCGACAAAAAGGCCGATATCTTTATCGGCGAGATTAACTCCACGGACGGGGACATTAGCTCGCTCGGCACCTGCCTGTACGATGCCACTTCCGTGTTCGGTAAAACTAGCGATGGTGGGTCGCTAAGCGTTTCCACCGATACCCTTAACACGTCCACCCTGGGCGTTCAGGCGTCCTCGGCCTCGCAGGAGGCGCTTGCTAAGCAGAGCATTACCGCCAACCAAAAGACCTACTCCAACATCAACGAGTGCTTTGAGGCGCTCGAGTCCGGCGAGGTCGACTATGTGATCTGCGACTCCACGGCCGGCGGCTACCTTGCACGCCTGATGAGCGAGGTCTCCTATGTCGGTGCGCTCGAGGCGCCCTCGACGCTTGGTGTTGCGGGCCTCTCGTCCAATGACGAACTGTGCCGTGCCGTGAGCGATGCCCTCGACGACATCACGGTCGACGGTACGCTCGAGGCAGTCCACTGCGTCTGGTATGGCAGGATGCCCTACGACCTCACCACTAAGACGGTTTCGGGCGCTAACGTGCAGCCGGGCGACTCTGAGTCCAGTGAGACCACGTCCTCCGGCAGCGAGTCCTCCGATTCCGACAATGAGACCGCATCCTCCGAGGACAAATCGTCCAGCCAGGAAGGCGCCATCACCGACGACGACATTAACAAACTCAATAGCTAGTTATTGCTAGGGGTGGTGTCTCCTATACGTTGGAAAGGACACCTCTTCACGGTTTCAACACGCACTGCCGGGTTTCCCCAATAGGGGAGCCCGGCTTTTTCATCCCTATAAAACCAGCAGGTCAAAGCCAATTTTCGAGACCAAATACAAATCTGTGGGCTCCCTCCTATAGCGCACTTTGCCATGGAAAAGTACGAGACTTCGGTATGCGGTATCAAGCAATCGTTATTCGGG
>DAWBYD010000008.1:0-1572 GCA_052278285.1 Collinsella sp.
GATGCTCGCGCGCTCGACGTGTCGCAGGCCGCGACCGTGCCGGTTCTCGACGGCGTTCGAACCAAGGTGGACAAGCGCAGTACCGCCTACGATTACGAGACCTATGAGGTCGATCGCACACCACGAGCACAAGTGCGCTTCGCGTCGCTTGCCGATGCGTCGGTTCTTCGCCCTGGCAGCTACGATGCCGTGCTGTTTGCCGATGTCGACCTGGACAGCTATCCGCTTTCGCACGAAGAGGGCCCGCTTGCCACGTTGACAGCCGAGCTGCGCCGCGACGGCGTGTCTTTGGAGCCCGCTGCCCTGCTGCGCGTGCGCTTTGGCCGTGCGATGCAGGCGGCGAGCGGTCCGGTCGCGCTCGCCCGTGTGACGCACGATCGCCAGGCACGCGAGTGCTACCCGGCAGCCGTATGGACCGAGCTGTGGGCACATGCCGAGGCCGCTGGCGCTGCCAAGCCCATGCGCGTGGGCGAGGGCGATATCATCGCCGACTTTGATCCCGCTGCAGGCGAAGGTCTTAGGCGCGAGCGCGTGACCTGCGATGCTCCTCAGCATCTGAGCGATGAAGCCATTCCGTATCTGGTCCTGCGCCGTCGCGATGGCGAGGGTGAGGACGCGCCGCTCGTGCCGCGCCTGACGTCTGCCTCGCAGATCGAGGCCTATTCGACCTGCCCGCTATGCTGGTTCGTCTCGTACCGCGTGAAGCCCCAGTCGATCGACGCAGGCTTTGGCAATATGGAGAAGGGCAACTTTGTCCACGACGTGCTGGAACACCTGCACGCCCGTCTGCCCCAGGAGGGCATGGAGCGCGTGACGCCCGAGAACCTGCCACGTGCTCAGGAGCTGCTGCGCGAGGTCTTTGACGAGACCTTGGCCGAGCATGCCTCCAAGCGTGGCAACGAGGGCCCGCTGGTGCCGCTCTCTGCGGTGGAGGAGCGCCAGGTGGCCGAGATCTTGCCGCAGCTGGAGGGTGTGCTTGCCTACGAGTCCGAGGCACTTGCCCCCTTTGCCCCGCGCTACCTGGAGTTCGCCTTCAACGAGCTCAAGGTCGAGTATGCCGGTTGGCCGCTTGGCGGGCGCATCGATCGCGTGGACGTGGACGCCGAGAATCGTGCCGTGGTGATCGACTACAAGCATCGCACGGGCGTTGAGGAGTTTAAGCTCGCCGACCCTACGGTGCGCGACGAGGAATCGGGCACGGCGCCCATCGACGATCCACGCTGGTTGCCACCACATACCCAAACGCTCATCTACGCCCAGGCCATGCGCCGGGCGCTGGATTTGGACACCCGCGCGGCGCTCTACTTTTCGACCAAGGGTGGCAAGCCGGCGTTGCGCGGTGCTGCGAGCGCCGAGCTGCTCGAGGAAGAGCGCGGCGACGGTCGCATCCCGGGCCTTAAGAAAGGTTTCCCCGGCGAGGGTGGCAGCATGGACTTCGCCGCCCTGCTCGATCGCGTTGAGGCTGGCATCGCCGCGCGCCTGCGCGAGCTCGAGGCAGGCAACGTTGCCGCCATCGCCCCGACGTCGGCTCAGGCCGCGCATGCGCGCTGCTCGTATAACCACGAAGGAACG
>DAWBYD010000009.1:0-6454 GCA_052278285.1 Collinsella sp.
CCAGATAAAACCTGCCAAAACAAACCTTTCCCTTTTTGGTAGGTTTTTGCCTTGAGAGCGGTACCATACAGGCAATGTTTAAACGAGAAAGGTGGGCTCCCATGGAACCTAAGCAGTACTACATCGGCATCGACGTCGGCGGCACTTCGGTTAAGGAGGGCCTGTTCGACGAGGACGGAAACCTGCTTGCCAAGGCCAGCGTGCCCACGCCTCCCATCGTTGACGCTGCGGGCTTTGCCGCGGTGACCGAGGCTATCGACCAGGTGGTCGCCAAGGCGCAGATTCCGCGTGCCTTTGTGGCAGGCATTGGCCTGGCCGTTCCGTGCCCCATCCCGGCGTCGGGCGATGCCAAGGTCAAGGCCAACATTGCCATTAACCTGCCCGAGCTGAGGATTGCCATTCAAAAGCACTGCCCCGACGCGGTCGTTAAGTACGAGAACGATGCCAACGCCGCTGCTATGGGCGAGGCCTGGCTCGGCTCTGCCAAGGGCGTACAGAACGTGGTGATGGTCACCATCGGTACCGGTGTGGGCGGCGGCGTTATCGTTAACGGCGACGTGGTATCGGGCGTTGTGGGCGCCGGCGGCGAGATTGGCCACATGTGCCTGAACCCGGCCGAGGAGCGCACCTGCGGCTGTGGCGGCCATGGCCACCTAGAGCAGTATTCCAGTGCCACCGGCGTGGTGAGCAATTACCTGGCCGAGTGCAAGAAGGCGGGCGTCGACCCCATCGAACTCACCGGCCCCTCCGATTCCAAGGACGTGTTCCAGGCCTGCCGCGAGGGCGACAAGCTCGCGCGGGCCGCGGCCGACACCATGGCCGACTATCTCGGTCGTGCGCTGGCACTTATCGCCAACGTGGTCGACCCCGAGATGTTCCTGATCGGTGGCGGCGCCTCCGCCTCGGCCGATGTCTACCTCGACAAGGCTCGCGAGTACTTCCAGCGCTACGCGCTCTCTGCCTCGCGCGAGACGCCCATTAAGGTCGCTTCGCTCGGAAACGACGCCGGCATCATCGGTGCCGCCTACGTAGCTCTGCGCGCCGCCGGCAAATAGCTGGTGCAAAGGGGGCAGACTTCGCTCCAACACTTGCCCCAAAATATGCCGTGGCCCTTCCGTCTGCGAAGGCTCGGCATCGGCGTGCTACCATAGCTACGTCCAAGTACACATATCAAGTGGAGGATATCCATGGCAAACGTTCTTGTCTTTGGTCACCAGAACCCCGATAACGACGCCATCATGAGCGCCGTCGTCCTGTCCCAGCTGCTCAACCAGGTTGAGTATGCCGGCAACACCTACGAGGCCTGCGCCCTCGGTCAGCTTCCGGCCGAGTCCGCCAAGCTGCTCGCCGACGCCGGCATCGCCGAGCCCCGCGTGATCGAGTCCGTCGAGGCCGGTCAGCTCGTCGTCCTCACCGACCACAACGAGTCTGCCCAGTCCGTCGCTGGCCTTAAGGACGCCACGGTCTTTGGCGTTGTCGATCATCACCGCATCGGCGACTTCGAGACCGCCGGCCCGCTGCACTACATCTGCCTGCCCTGGGGCTCCAGCTGCACCATCGTCACCAAGCTCGCCGGCGTGCTCGGCGTTGAGCTTTCCGACGTCCAGGCTAAGCTGCTGCTCTCGGCCATGATGACCGACACGCTCATGCTCAAGAGCCCCACCACCACCGATGTCGACCGCGCCGTCGCCGCCACGCTCGGCGAGCAGGTGGGCGTCGCCCCGGTCAAGTTTGGCATGGAGGTCTTCCTCACCCGTCCGTCCGGCTCCTTCACCGCAGCCGAGATGGTCGGCAACGACATCAAGATGTTCGAGCCCGCCGGCAAGAAGCTGCTCATCGGCCAGTACGAGACCGTCGACAAGAGCCGTGCGCTCGGTATGATCGACGAGATCCGCGAGGCCATGCGCGCCTACGCCGCCGAGAAGGGTGCTGACGGCATTGTCCTGTGCATCACCGACATCATGGAGGAGGGCTCGCAGGTCCTGCTCGAGGGCGAGACCGAGGCTGCTCAGAAGGGCCTGGGCATTGCCGACGAGCACGACGGCGTCTGGATGCCGGGCGTCCTCTCCCGTAAGAAGCAGGTTGCTGCCCCCATCATGGCCGCCTGCTAGGTTTAGTTGACCAAACGCCACGACCGGATCGTGGACGCCCCGCGCTCCGGTCGTTTTTTGTGCACGGCGCCGCGTCGTCTCTTGGACAGGCGTGCCCGTGCCGTTGAGCAAATAATGTTCAACCTGTGGTTCCGCTTTTCGGCCACGCCTGCGTGCTTGTCGTGCAGGGTAGGCTAGATGCAAGCGTAATACGTTAGAGCGCGGCGCCGCCACTTGGGCGGGCCGTGCTTTTTTAAGACGGGAGCTTTCCCGTGAAAGGAGCCGCCCATGGCAGCACCCGAGCAGCTGTTTAACGTTCGTGAGCGCAAGCGTTTTGAGCGCCATGACATTTGGGAGCGCATCACCGAGAACGGCACGATTTCCGCCGCCGTCATGGTCTTCGCCGCCATCGCCGCCGTCATTTGCGCCAACACCGATGCCTACGAGGCCATCCATCACTTTTTGGAGACCCCGCTGTATGTGGGTCTGGGCAACCTTACGGCCGGTCTCACCGTTGAGCTTTTCGTCAACGACTTCCTCATGGCGATTTTCTTTTTGCTGGTGGGCATTGAGCTCAAATATGAAATGACGGTCGGCGAGCTCAAAAACCCGCGCCAGGCTATGCTTCCCATGCTGGCGGCCGTGGGCGGCGTCGGCGTTCCCGCCTGCATCTATCTGATCTTTAACCATGCCGGCGCGCACAACGGCTGGGCCATTCCCATGGCAACCGATATTGCCTTTGCGCTGGGCGTGCTGTCGCTTTTGGGCAATCGCGTGCCCAACGGCGTGCGTGTGTTCTTCTCGACGCTCGCCATCGCCGACGACCTCATCTCCATCGCCGCCATCGCCATCTTCTACGGTCAGAGCCCCAATCCGTTTTGGTTGGGCGCCGCCGCGCTTGTGACGTGCGCGCTCGTGTGGCTCAACAAGACGCAGCACTACCGCCTTGCCCCGTATTCGGTGCTGGGCCTGCTGCTGTGGTTCTGCATGTTCAAGAGCGGCGTGCACGCTACGCTTGCCGGCGTCATCCTGGCCTTCACCATCCCGGCCAAGTGCGGCGTCAAGCTCGATAGCCTCACCGATTGGTTGGGCGAGTGCCTGCCGCTGCTCGATGACCGCTACGACGACGAGGCGCACATCCTGGGCCAGCATGACTTTACCGTCTCGACCACCAAGGTCGAGCGCGTCATGCACCGCGTGACCCCGCCGCTCATCCGCATGGAGCGTCTGATCTCCACACCGGTCAACTTTGTGATCCTGCCGATCTTTGCGTTCGTCAACGCACAGGTTCGCCTAGTGGGCGTGGACATGAGCACGCTGCTCACCGACCCGGTGACGCTCGGCGTGTACTTTGGCATGCTGCTGGGTAAGCCGATCGGTATCTTTGGCATGACGTTCGCCTTGGTCAAGCTCAAGGCCTGCGAGCTGCCGCACAATGTCAACTGGCATATGATTGCCGGCGTGGGCATTCTGGGCGGTATCGGCTTTACCATGTCGATTCTCATCAGCGGCCTCGCCTTCCCGACGGCCCAGTTTGAGGTTCTGGTTGCCAAGGCCGCTATTCTCGCCGGCTCTGTCACCGCGGCCGTACTTGGCATGATCTACATGAGTGTGATCTGCAAGCACCCCGCGCCCAAAGACGAGTAAAAGCGCATACAAGTTTGAAAACGCCGCCCGTGAACACCATCACGGGCGGCGTTTTAGTCATTCGGGACGTTCTTAAATGACTAGGTTTATTCCACGGTGCCGTAGATGGCGCCCCAGCCGTGGGCGGCCAAGGCGGAGTTGAGCTGGTCGCAAAGTGACTGGCGGTCGTAATAGCCGGGCGGTAGCAGGTTGACGATTTCCATGAGATCGGGCGCCAGGTCCAAGATTTCGGCCTGTACGATCAGATCCAGGCGGTCGATGGCGTGACGGTCGTAAAATAGTCCGTCGACCAGGCGCTGCAGGTCGCCGAATTCCTCGGCCTGGAACGATCCGTACTCCATAGTGCCTCCTTGGGCGCTTCACGCCGGCATGCGCGGCGATTCGTAATTCATTGCGATGGACTTAATCTATCACGGCTTCATAACGTTGCGACGGTGGCGGTCTATACTTAGAAGAATTGCAACGTACCGCTTCGTGAAAGGTCGCACCCATGCAGACGATCTACCAGAAGATGGAAACCACCGAACTCGATGCCGCCATCGAGGCGCTCAAGGCCGAGGTCGCCGAGGTCAAGGCCAAGGGCCTGGCGCTCGACATGGCCCGCGGCAAGCCGTCGCCCTCCCAGGTGGACATCTCTCGACCCATGCTCGATATCCTCAATGCCGATGCCGATCTGCACGACGGCAATGTCGACTGCTCCAACTACGGCTGCTTTGAGGGCATTCCCTCGGCACGCAAGCTGGCGGGGGAGTTCCTGGGTTGCCCCGCCGAGCAGACGCTCGTGCTGGGTTCGTCGAGCTTGCTGATCGAGCACGATATCGCCGGTATGTTCTGGCGTTGCGGCTCGTGTGGTAGCGATCCTTGGGAGGCTTACGAGGCAGCGCACGACGGCAAGAAGGTCAAGTTCCTGTGCCCGGTTCCCGGCTACGATCGCCACTTTGGCATTACCGCCGACTTGGGTATCGAGAACGTTCCCGTCGCGATGACCGACAACGGCCCCGATATGGACGAGATCGAGCGCCTCGTTGCCGCCGACGATTCCATCAAGGGCATCTGGTGCGTGCCCAAGTATTCCAACCCCACGGGTATCACCTTTAGCGAGGACACCGTGCGCCGCCTGGTCGAGATGCACACGGCCGCGCCCGATTTCCGCATCTTCTGGGACAACGCCTACTGCGTGCACGACCTGTACGACGAGACCGACGAGCTCGCCAACATCTTTGATCTTGCCCGCGCGGCGGGCACCGAGGACCGCGTGGTGGCATTCGCCTCGACGTCCAAGATCACCTTCCCGGGTGCCGGTATCGGCTTTATCGGTGCGAGCCCCGCGGTTATCGCGGAGTTCTCCAAGCGCCTGAAGGCCGGCCTCATCAGTGCCGACAAGCTCAACCAGCTGCGTCACGTGCGCTTCCTTCCCACCATCGAGGCGGTCAAGGAGCACATGAAAAAGCATGCCGAGTTCCTGCGCCCGCGCTTTGAGGCTGTCGAGCGCAAGCTCACCGAGGGCTTGGGCGACACGGGCTGCGCCACCTGGACGCACCCCCGCGGCGGCTACTTTGTAAGCTTCGATGGTCCCGAGGGCTCGGCTCAAAAGGTCGCCGCGCTTTGCGCAGACCTGGGCGTTAAGCTCACGCCGGCCGGTGCCACCTGGCCCTATGGCAAGGATCCGCGCGACACCAACATCCGCATCGCGCCGAGCTATCCCACGGTCGAGGACCTAGAGGCTGCGCTCGATGTGCTGGTGCTGGCCGTCAAGCTCGTCGCTGCCGAGCTTGCGCGTGCCGAGCGCGCCTAGCGCGCGGCTTCCCGTACTATCCGCACTTTCGATACGTAAAGGAGCGTATACATGGATTTGGGTATTTCCACCAACCCCACGCCAGAGCTCTACACCATTAAGGTAACCGGCGAGATCGATATCTCTACCGCCGATAGCCTGCGCAATGCCATCGACCTGGCGCTCGAGCAGCCCACTGAGGCCGTTGAGCTCGATTTTGCCCAGGTGAGCTACATCGATTCGACGGGCATTGGTGTGCTCGTGGGCGCCGCGCACCACGCGGCCGACCACGACAAGCGCTTTAGCTGCACCAATGTGCAGCCCCCGGTGATGCGCGTGGTTCAGCTGTTGGGTGTCGACCAGGAGATTTCGATTACCGCTGCATAACCTTTGCCCTCAAAAGGGCGTGCCGTTTGGCATATGTTTGTGATGCGCTCGGACGTTTTGGCGTCCGGGCGCTATACTTGACCGAATGAATAGACGAGTTCCGGCCGAATGGCGCGGTGCGGGCTCGACTCACATCGAGCCTGGGAGGTATGTGTGTTTGGTATTGGAGAGGGTGAGCTCGCGATCATCGTGGTCTTCGGCTTTTTGCTGTTTGGCCCGGATAAGCTCCCACAGATGGGCCGCACGATCGGCCGTGCCATCCGTCAGTTCCGCGAGACGCAGGAAAAGATGACGGCCGTTGTTCAGTCCGAGATTATCGATCCGGTGAGTGAGGCCGCTTCGGCACCGGTCAAGCCCAAGAAGACTGCCGTCGATGACGATTCCGATGCGGACGAGGATGCCGCCGAGACGGCAGCGCCCGCAAAGAAGGAGACCTTTGCCGAGCGTCGCGCTCGTCTTGCTGCCGAGAAAGCCGCGAGCGAGGCTGCCGCCGAGGGCGAGGTGCCTGTCGGCGCCGTGCTCGTGAGGGACGGGAAAATAATCGCAAGAGGCAAAA
>DAWBYD010000010.1:0-2082 GCA_052278285.1 Collinsella sp.
CGCCACCGAGCGTACCGCCCGTCTGCAGGCCGACTGGGAGAACTTCCGTCGCCGCACCGCCAATGAGCGTATCGCCGAGCGCGAGCGCGCGACCGAGAAGCTCGTCACCGCGCTGCTGCCGGTGGTCGACGATATCGAGCGTGCGATCGACCATGCCCGCAGCCAGGAGCTTGCCGACGACTTTAAGCAGTTCGTCGACGGCGTCGACGCGGTGCATGCCAAGCTGCTCGATGTGTTTGCGCACGAGGGCGTTGAGCCCATCGACCCCAAGGGCGAGGCGTTCGATCCGCTCGAGCACCAAGCCGTGGGTCGCGTCGAGGACGCGTCGCAGTACGACGAGACCGTCAACGACGTGTACCAGAAGGGCTACCGCATGGCGGATCGCATTCTGCGTTCCGCGATGGTGACGGTGACCTACGGCGGCGAGAAACGCCCCGCACCGGAGCCCGAAGCGGCGCCCGAGGATGCTGCGGCCGATACGGCCGAGAGCACCGAGGAGTAATTGAAAAGGGCCCCGGGGCAACACCCGGGGCCCTTTCTGGCCTAGTGCCATATGAAAGCATGAGCCGCCGCCCGCTGGGCGGCGGATGAAACAGGAGAGGAGCTACGATGGCTGCAGGCAAAACCTTCTATGACATCCTGGGCGTATCCAAGAGCGCCTCCGACAAAGAGATCAAGAGCGCGTTTCGCAAGCTCGCGCAAAAATATCACCCCGATGCCGGCGGCGACGAGGCCAAGTTCAAGGAGATCAGCGAGGCCTACGAGACGCTTTCGGACGAGAAGAAGCGCAAAGAGTACGACCAGATGCTCATGTTTGGCGGCATGCCGGGCGCGGGCGGCGCGTATGGCGGCGGCTACGGTGCCGGCGCGGGTGCCAGCGGCTGGGGCGACATCTTCGACAGCATCTTTAGCGGCAACGGCGCCTGGGGCAGCGATTGGGGCTCGGGCTTTGCCGGGGCTGCGGGCGCTGCCGGTGCCGGCGCGGGTCGCAGCCGTGCTCGCAAGGGCGGCGACCTGTCGCTGACCGTCGATGTGACGGCCGAGGACGCGTTTCGCGGCGTGACGCACAAAGTCACCTATCGCATTCCCTCGACAGGCGAGCAGCAGACCATTACGGTCTCGGTGCCCGCGGGCGCGGTCGACGGCGGCAAGCTACGCTACAAGCGTCGCGGCGAGTATGGCGTTGCCGGCGGCGAGCGCGGCGACCTGGTCGTGACCACGCATGTGGAGGAGCACCCGCTGTTTAAGCGTAAAGGTGCCGACGTGACCATGGAGGTACCGGTCTCGGTCTATGAGGCGGCGCGCGGCTGCACGGTGGACGTGCCGACGCCTGGTGGCGCGACGGTTCGTCTGAAGGTGCCCGCGGGTACCCAGACGGGCAAGAAGTTCCGCTTTAAGGAGATGGGCGCGCCCGACGTTAAGCATCGCGGGCGCACCGGTGCACTGCTTGTCGAGATCAAGGTGCAGGTCCCCACGAACCTATCCGATGATGAGCGCGACGCCATGGCCAAGTTGCGTGAGGCCGACACGCGCGACTACCGCGAGAAGGTCAACCGCTACAAGGCGACGTACTAGGGCGGTCGTGGCGCACGCCCGCGCCCGCGGGCTTATGATGGACGATAACGAGACGGAAAGGGGTCAGGTAGCATGGCCGAGGACAATAGGAACAAACCGCTGTACATGATCAGCGTGGCGGCCGAGCTGACCGGCATGCACCCGCAGACTCTGCGCGTCTACGAGTCCAAAGGCTTGGTGAATCCCCAGCGCTCGGGCGGCAACACGCGTCTGTATTCGCGTGCCGATATCGAGCGCCTGGAGCTCATCAACCAGCTCACCGACGAGGGCATCAACCTTGCCGGCGTGGTGCGCATTCTCGATATGAAGGAGCGTTCCGAGGAGCGCGAGCGCGAGAACGAAAAGCTCCGCGCCCGCGTGCGCCAGCTCGAGGACGAGCTGCACGAATACAAGATGCAGAAGAAGATCACCGCCCTGGCTCCGCGCGATGGCTCGGTCAACCCCGAACAGGTCATGCGCAAACTTTTGGGCGCCGGCGGGGATCTCTAGGTTACGGCGTTTTACCAA
>DAWBYD010000011.1:0-6341 GCA_052278285.1 Collinsella sp.
CAAGCAGGTCGAGGACGCCATTAACAACAAGCAGACCGGCGAGATCGAGATCAAGTACTCCCAGAAGGCCGATACCTTTACCGCAAAGGGAGAGCCCGACTGGAAAGCGTATATCGACGTCGACCTGTCCGAGCAGCACGCGCGCTACTATGACGAGAGCGGCAATATCGTGTGGGAGGCCAACTTTATTTCCGGCAAACCGGGCGAAGACGCCACCCCCGAGGGTGTGTGGCAAATCAACAGCAACGACGGCGGCAGCACCCTGATCGGAGCCAAGGACCCCGAGACCGGTAAACCCAAATATGAGAGCCCGGTGAGCTACTGGATGCCGTTTGAGGGCAACATGATCGGCTTCCACGACGCCACCTGGCAAAACGACAAGAGCTTCGATAACGCCGAGTCGTACAAGTGGTGCGGCAGCCACGGTTGCATCAACCTGCGCCTGGCCGACGCCAAGGCACTGCACGATTGCATCAAAGTCGGCCTGTGCGTGGTTGTCCACTCGTAGTGCAACGCGCGCATTCCTACAACGTGGAACCGCTGCGACCAATCTAACAGTTCCGAAAGAAACCGTCCTATGCGCCCGCCCCAACCGGTGGGCGCATATAATTATCGAGATTCTTTCTATAAAGGAGACGCTATGCCGAATGTCCCCACGATCACCCCGGGCCCAGATGATACCGAGCGCACGCCCGAAGGTGCCACCGAAACGTTTCCTCTGATTACAAACGTACATGCCGACAAGCAGAGCGGACGCGCGAACGATACGGCCGAGATTTCCGATGAAGAGGCATATGCCAAGCTCAAGGCAAAGCGTGCCGAACGCCGACGCAAAAAGCTGATTCGTCGCGGTATTGCCGCCGGCGTCGTGGGTGCCGTCGCGCTCATTGCCATTGTTGCAACCCTTGTTATCAATGTGCAGCCACAGGGCGCTAGCGGTCCTGTGACCGACATGGTGACCGAGGGCACGTTTACCACAACGGTCGAGGCGAAAGGCCAGCTCAAACCCATTTCGTCCTCAGTGGTCTCCCCTTCTGTCGACGGCACGGTCGATTCTATCAACGTGCAGGCAGGCCAATCCGTCAACGAGGGCGACGTGCTTATGACCATTAAAAACGACGAACTCGATCGCAACGTTGCCGAGGCGCAGCGTGCAGTTGCTGCCGCTCAAGAAGACCTCGCCAACGCGCAGAAAGCCGCAGCTGCTGCGCAGGCCACCCCAACGACGGACGTCGAGGGAGCTTCCGCAGCGGCTGGCGTCTCCGCCGCATCAGTGGACACGAACGCCGTATCGGCCGCGCAGCGCAGCCTCGCATCAGCCCAGGCAAACCTCGACCAGGCGAACGCCAAGGCCTCCAGTCGCACGGTCACGGCCCCGAGCTCGGGTAACATCGTGGAGCTCAATGCCAAAGTGGGCGCCACGGTTACAGGCGGCATGATCATGGGCGAAAGCGATACGAGCGGCGGCAAGCAGTGCATGCAGATCGCCGACCTATCTAAGATGAAGGTGACCGTGCAGGTGGGCGAAAAGGACATCGCCAAGATCGCCGTTGGGCAGAGCGCCAACGTCACGTATCCCGCGTTTCCCGATATCGTGAGCCAGGGCACCGTCACGGCTATCGCGTCGGTGGCAAACTCCGACGCCGCCAACGGTGGCGGCGGCAGCGTGACCTTTAACGTCGACATTCTCATCGAGGCGCCCGACGCGCGCCTGAAGCCGGGCATGACGGCCGAGGTCTCGGTGGTGACCGAGCAGCTCGACGACGTGGTGATGGTGCCGACGATGGCGCTCATGACCGAAGACGGCGAACACTATTACGTCAACGTCGCAACCGATGACGAGGGCAAGCAAACCCATCGCGTGAAGGTGACCGTCGTGACGCAAAACGACAACGAAGCCGTAGTCGGCAAGACACAGGTTAAGCGCGACGACCAGGGCAACGAGATCAACCCCAACGTTCCGGTTACCAAGCTGCGCGATGGCGACACCCTCGTCATGGACACCGGAGCGGACGCAACGGCTGACGGCGGCTACGGTGCGGATTCGGGCAGTATGTCTGCCGACGAGGGCATGTAATGCGTCCCGTTATCGACATCCGCAACGTGCACCGCATCTTTGAGAGCGTGGCGGGGTGCGCCCACATCCTGCACAACGTGAGCCTGGCGGTAAATCCCGGCGAATTCGTCGCTATCACCGGCCCCTCGGGCTCGGGCAAGTCGACGCTCATGAACATCCTAGGCTGTCTGGATAAGCCGACGGCGGGCGACTACTACCTGCAAGGGCTCAACGTGGCCGAGCTCGATGATGAGGAGCTCACCGAAGTTCGCGCCCTGAGCATTGGCTTTGTCTTTCAGAGCTTCAACCTGCTGCCGCGCCTGTCGGTTATCGAAAATGTGATGCTGCCGCTGGCCTACACCAATGTGCCCCGTAGCCAGCGCGAAATGCGCGCCGTGCACGCGCTGCAGGCTGTCACGCTGCCCGTCGACCACTGGGACCACCGCATATCCGAGCTCTCGGGCGGCCAGATGCAGCGCGTCGCAATCGCGCGCGCCCTCGTCAATGACCCGCCCATCATTCTGGCCGACGAGCCGACGGGAAACCTGGACTCCGCTACCGGAGCGCTTGTGATGGAAACCTTCCATAAGCTCCAGAAGCGCGGCAAAACCATCGTGCTTATCACACACGACCCCGGCATCGCCGCCGAGGCCGACCGTGCCGTGACCATCCGCGACGGTCGCATTCACGATGGCGCGTATATTCCACATGCACCGCGGACCCTGCGCAGCGCCGTGGATAGCCTGCCCAGGATTTCCGCCTCCGCCAACCCGCCGAAAGGAGAGATGGCATGAGCGCCCGCGATCTCATCCAGGAAGCCCTTCACTCGCTCGAAGCCAACAAGGGGCGCAGCCTGCTCACCATCCTGGGCATTGTCATCGGCATCGCCTCGGTTATCGCCATGACTTCGCTCATCGGCGGCATCCAAAACAGCCTGGTCAACAGTCTGGGCCTCAATGCGGCACGCATGGTGCAAATCTATTCGTCGCAAGAACTCACCGAGTCCGACATCGAGAAGCTTCAAAAACTGGTGCCGCAGATAGAGCAGATCGGCATTGTCGACAGCGCGTATACCGAGTACAAGACCGGCGATAAAAGCTATACCGTCATGGCACAGGGTGTCGATAGCGACATGCTCGACGCCGTGGGGGCCAGCAAGCTCGTTGCGGGGCGCACCTATTCCCAGGCCGAGTCCCAATCAGGCTCGCGCGTGGCGCTCATCAGCCGCGGCGGCGCCGAGCAGCTTTACGGCAACGAACAGGATGCGCTGGGGAAAACCATCAAGGTGTCCAACGGCGAGGTGCAGATTGTAGGTGTGATTGATGGCGGCAACGACTCCATGGGCTCGCTCACGCTGCATATGCCGCGCGAAACCATCTCAGGCCTGTTTGGCGACGAAAATCCTTCATTCCCCAGCGTGACGGCTCTTGCCGCCGAGGGCACAGACATGGATGAGCTCTGCAAAACCATCGAGTCCAAGGTGCGCGCGATGAAGGGCATCGAGGAGGAGGACGAGTACGACAGTGTATCGGCGACCTCCATGAAAAGCGCCATCGATGCACTCAACTCCTTTATGGGCGCGTTCTCGCTCATCATGGGCGCTGTCGCCAGCATCTCGCTGCTTGTCGGCGGTATCGGCATTATGAATATGATGCTCACCAACGTGACTGAGCGCATCCGTGAGATCGGCATTCGCCGTGCCCTGGGCGCAAGTCGTCGCGATATCACCGCGCAGTTTTTGGCCGAGTCCTCGGCGCTGTGCGTCACCGGCGGACTGTTGGGTGTCCTGATTGGCTATCTGCTGGCATGGGGACTCACGTTCTTTGCCGCAAGCTCGGGCATCATGAGCGAGTTTGGAGCTACCGGGACGATCACGCCAAGCTTCTCCATTACAACAGTATTGATCGCGTTTGCCGTATCGGTCGGCATCGGCGTAATCTTTGGCTTCTACCCCGCTCGCCGTGCAGCAAAGCTCGACCCGGTGGAATGCCTACGCTACCAGTAAGCCACCACCAACAAGTTGCGGTGAATTAGGGACTGAATATGCTATTTAGCAGCAAAAACAGACGCTATTTCACCGCAACTTATTGAAGGGCTGCTTGCGCCAGTTCCGTGCGTCGTCCTCGAGCGATTGGCGGATGACAGGCTTGTACGGGTCGAGCTTGCTCGGGGCGCTCCTCCTCGCAGGCGGGAGGGCACGCATGCGCGGCGAGCGCCTAGCGCGCGAACTCCCGTAAGAGCGCGTCTTCCACTTCCCTAAGCGAAAGGGCCCCGCCTCCCTCGGCGGGACGGTCGACCACGATACAGCGCGCTCCCACGTCGCGCGCGGAGGCGATCTTCTCGGCCGTGCCGCCTACGGTTCCCGAGTCCTTGGTCACAAGCCACTGGGCGCCCAACTGCCGAAGCATCGCCTCGTTGAGCTCGCGGGTGAAGGGCCCCTGCATGCCGATGACGTGCGACGGCGAAAACCCCGCGTCGATGCACTTCGTTATAGCACCGGGCAGAGGGAGCACACGCACGAAGAAGCGCTCCGCGAAATCGGCGACGCGCGTGTAGGGAGCACGCTCCTTGCTCCCCGTCGTGAGAAGCGCGCGACCCGGGTTCTCGGAGAGAAAGCGCGCCGCGCAGGCGATCGACGCGACCGACACGACGCCTTTGGGCAGCGCCTCGACCGGGCGCGTAAGGCGCAGGCATCGTGCACCCACGGCGAGCGAAGCGGCCCGGATGTTGCCGCTTGCGAGCGTAGCGAAGGGGTGCGTGGCGTCGACGACGATGCGCGCGCCGGAAAGCTCACGCTCCATGTCGGCCTCGTCGAGCCTGCCCGCATGCACCTCGATGCCCGGAAGCTCGCCCAAAAGCTCGCCTCCGTACTCGGTTGCCGCGTAGGCACGGGCGGGGATTCCCGCCCCGCTCGCCCATTCGCACAGGAGGCGGCCCTCGGTGGTGCCGGCGAAGATGCGCAGCGCCGGCGCGGATGCGGGGGCCGTCACTTCGGGCCGCCTGGGCGCGTGATCTGGTAGAGCAGCGCGTTCATAATGGCGGCCGCCACGGTCGAGCCGCCCTTGCGACCCCTCGCGACGATGGCCGGCACGCGTCGCGCGAGTAGCTCCTCTTTTGCCTCGACCACGTTCACAAACCCAACCGGCACCCCAACGACGAGCGCGGGCGCGATCTTCCCCGCGTCCATGAGCTCGGCGAGGCGCAGAAGTGCTGTGGGAGCGTTGCCGACGGCCACGATGAGCGGACCCTCGATGCCGCAAGCTTTGTCCATGCTCGCAACGGCGCGAGTCGTGCCCGCGGCGCGCGCCGTTGCGGCGACATCCGGGTCGGCCATATAGCACACGGCCTGGCAGCCGATCTTCGCGAGCGCGGGCTTGCTTATGCCTGCGAGCGCCATGTTCGTGTCGGTGAGCACCGTGGCCCCTGCGCGCAGTGCGTCGAGCGCACAGTGCGCGGCGTCATGGGTGAACACGAGGGAATCGGCGTACGAGAAGTCGGCAGTGGTGTGGATGACGCGCTTCACGACGGGCTCTTCGAGCGGCGGGAACGTGCGGCCGCCGAGCTCTTCGGTGATGATTTCAAAGCTGCGCCGCTCGATGTCGCCGGGCGCCATCTCCTTGGAATCCATCTAGTACTCCACTCCTTCCCTTGCACATATCCCCTGCTCGTAGGGGTGTTTCTCGCACCGCATCTCGGTTATGTAGTCGGCCTTCTCCACGATCTTGCGGGAAGGCGCGCGCCCGGTGAGCGCTACTTCGACGCCGCGCGCGGACATATCGCGCGCGCGGTCCACGAGCGCCTCGTCGACAAGCCCCTTCGAAAGCGCGTCGAGCGCCTCGTCGAGCACGAGCAGCCCCTCCTGCGCGCCCTCGAGCTCGGCGAGCGCGGAAGCGAGGTTCCCATCGTGCAACTCGCGCGTCGCGGCAAGTTCTTCCGACGTCATGGACCAGGTAAACTTGTCCGACGCCTTCCCCGCGAACACGGGCACGCCGAAATGCTCGGCGAGCAGGCGCGCCTCCCCGCTTTCGCCGTCTTTCAGGAACTGCACAACGACGACGCGGCGGCCTGCGGCGAGCATGCGAAGGGCGAGCCCCATCGCCGCCGTGGTCTTGCCTTTGCCGTCGCCATGATACACGTGGATCATACGCCCTCCTCGATAATGCGGTAGACATACTCCATGTCGAGCGCCCCGCGCACGGAGTCGGCCAGGCGGTCGCACTCGCGCGCACGGTGATCGGCCGCGGCCACCGCGCCCTCAGCACCCACGACGCTCTCGGGCAGGCCG
>DAWBYD010000012.1:0-3871 GCA_052278285.1 Collinsella sp.
AGGTTGCTCTTGTGCCCGTTGAGGTTGTCCAGGTCATAGGCGCCATGGTTTTTGATGCGCTTGTCCTTGAGCTCCACGCCGCAGCCCAGCACGCGCATGAGGTCCATGATGATGTCGGACTTAAAGATGCGCGGGTAGTCTTCCTTTAGGCAGTTGAGGATCTTACCGCGGACGGGCATAACGCCCTGGAACTCGGCATCGCGCGAGGTGCGAATGGCGCCTGCTGCCGAGTCGCCCTCTACGATGTAGATCTCGCGGCGGCTCTTGTCCTTGGAGCGGCAGTCGATGAACTTCTGCACGCGGTTGGCCATGTCGGTCTTCTGCTGCAGGTTGGTTTTGATGCTCTGGCGCGTCTTCTCGGCGTTCTCGCGCGAACGCTTGTTGATGAGCACCTGCTCCATAATCTTGTTGGCGGCGTCTTTGTTCTCGATCAGATAGGTCGAGAGGCGCTCCTTAAAGAAGGCAGTCATGGCCTGCTGGATAAAGCGGTTATTGATGGCCTTCTTGGTCTGGTTTTCGTAGGACGTCTGGGTGGAGAAGCAGTTGGTCACCAGCACCAGACAGTCCTGGACGTCCTGCCACTTAATGCCGCTCTCGTTTTTGTTGTATTTGCCCTGTTGCTTAATGTAGGCATCGATGGCGCTGGTCAGAGCGCTACGAGCCGCTTTCTCCGGCGAGCCGCCGTTCTCGAGCCACGATGAGTTGTGGTAGTACTCCTGCATCATGAAAGTGCGCGAGAAGCACATGCAAGCAGTGATTTTTACGTTGTAGTCGGGCAGGTCCTCGCGATCGCGACCGCGACGGTCGGCCTCGATAAAGAAGGGCTCGGTAAGGTAGTCGGTACCGACCTTCTCGAGCACGTAGTCCTCGATGCCCTTGGGATAGCAAAAATCCTCTTCGGAAAACTCGCCATCGTCGCCCTCGATGCGCAGGCGGAAGGTCACGTTGGCGTTGACCACGGCCTGGCGGCGCATGGTCTCGCGATACCAATCGTGGGGAATGCTGATCGAGGTAAAGACCTCAAGATCGGGGCGCCACTTGATGGTGGTGCCGGTGCGGTTCTCGTCGCTGGGCTCAATCTCGAGCGCCTTCTTTTTGGCGCCGACGACCTTACCCTTCTTAAAGTGCAGGGAGTACTTGTTACCGTCACGCCAAACCGTGACGTCCATGTACTCGGAAGCGTACTGGGTTGCGCAGGAGCCCAGGCCGTTGGTGCCGAGCGAGAAGTCGTAGTCGCCGCCCTGGTTGTTGTTGTACTTGCCGCCGGCGTAGAGCTCGCAGAAGACGAGCTCCCAGTTAAAGCGCTTCTCGGAGGGGTTCCAGTCGAGCGGGCAGCCACGGCCGTTATCCTCTACCTGAATGGAGCCATCGCGAAAGGCGGTAAGGGTGATGAGCTTGCCGTAGCCCTGGCGCGCCTCGTCAACGGCGTTGGACAGGATCTCGAAGGCAGCGTGTGCACAGCCATCGAGTCCGTCCGAGCCAAAGATGACGGCGGGGCGCAGGCGTACGCGCTCCTCGTCCTTGAGCTGGCGGATACTGTCGTTACCATAGTTTGCGGTGTTTTTTGCCATACTCGCTCTCTCGGTGCTCCTTTGCTGCGTTTAAGTCATATAGATAGTCAAGGTAGCATAGCCCAGCCCGTGGGCGATTCCAACCAACACGAAATCCATCGAACAATCGTTCGGATTAACAGGGATAGTGTTTAGTGGTAGCGCGGCATTGTTAAACAAATTTGGATACAGATGAATTTTATTTAATAGGGATCTAGTTTTACTAAACAAAATCGAACGATGCTGATCGCACGAGCGGGCACATCGATCGACTATCAATCTCGTTTACTCGGACAAAACCGAGTCGGTTCTGACCGAGTAAGTTTGAATAGCGAATCGAAGTAGCTATGTCCGCATGGCGATGACGAACATGGTTTCCATAATGACAGATATAGTTGACATTGCCTGATAGATGCAATATATTTCTGCCATGTTGCAACGGATATCTGTCCATTACCACGAAAGGAACTCCATGCCGGGCAAAAAGAACCTACGCATGAAGGCGGCGCGCGCGGCGGTTGGCCTTTCGCAAGCCGACTTAGCCCAAGCCGTGGGCGTTACGCGCCAGACCATCGGCCTGATCGAGGCGGGCGGCTACAACCCCACGCTCAATTTGTGCGTGGCAATCTGTAAAGCGCTACGCGTTACGTTGAACGACTTGTTTTGGGAAGACGAAAACGACGTCGACCCTGACGCTCTTTAGGAGTTCGCTATGAAATTTGAAGATTTAAAACTCGTGCAAAAGTGGCGTGAATATGCCGGCCCAAAGGACGAGCGCCTGGAGGCTGAGAGCGCGAAGATCTACAAGATTGGTTTCGTGCTGCTTTCGTTTGGCATGTTGATGATCTTTTTCTACCAGTTTATAGCTCGACAGGTTGCGTGGGTTCACAGCGACGCTAGTGAAATGCCGCATGGCTTTGCAACGCCGTTCGAGGCAGCCATGTATTTGTGGCTCGTTCTCGTGATGTTGATTTGCGCAGGACTGCAAACGCGGAAGGGCTATGTCGATACCAATCGTTTTGGGCAAACCGAGCATCTTCCTGTTGGATATTTCCTGCTTGTCAGCGGTCTTAGCGGCGCCGCGTTCGCGCTTGTTATTGCCGCAATGCGCTGTATCGCTGAGGCGCAGATCGTACCGCTCGAAAGCGTCTTTTGGTTGGCGAACCTGGCCACGGGCGTGTTCTGCGGTGCGACGATTTTCGCGGCCACGTTTGCTGCCCTGTGCGCAACGTTTTTCACGGCGAAAAGACGCCGTGCCAAGCTCGAGGCAGAACTCGACGACGCCAGCGATATCTAATGCGCAAGGGGCTGGCTCTGGGATATCAGAGCCAGCCCCTTTTTGTTCGACGAATAGGGTCAGCGCCGCTCAAAAAGCGGCTGAGAGCTAGCGGGACCCATCCGTACCGGCTTCATCGCTGCCGCTACGCTCGAGGGCGGTGCGGCGGGCGCTGTAGGCGACGAGACCGGCGCCGGCTGCGGCGAGTGCTGCGGCGGCAGCCGTAAGGGGAGCGTTGACATCGCCCGTGCCCGCAAGCGCGCCCGCTTTTCCGGAGCGTTTGTTATTGCCGTGATCCTTGCCGCCGCCAGAGCCGCTGCCGTCACCGGAGCTGCTTCCGCCGGAGCTGCCGCCGCGCGAGCCACCATCGCCGTCGACCGTCATCGGTGCATCGTGAAGTCCCGTCGTATCCGCGCTGTCGCATACGCCGACCTGCACTTCCGAGCGTTCGCATGCTGCGTCGGGTACGTGAAGCTCGTGCAACACAGCGCCCAGCGCCGAGTTTGCGCCGGGTCGGATCTCCTCGAGCGTTACGGGATCGAGCGCCACCAGGTCGCGCGCCTTCGCATACAGCGTGACGCGCTTGCCCACCTCGTCGCTCCAGCTCTCCGGGATGGCAAAGCTCATGCGGAACTGTGCCGTGCAGCCTGGTGCCAGCACGGCGTTGCCATTGTCGGCAACCAGCGGGTGCGTCGCAAAACGTGCGCCCAGCGTCTCGACTGTGTACTTCACGTGTGCCATGTCGTTGGCCGAAGCATCCTTGGCAAGCTCCGGATCGTAGATCGATGCCATGCGTGCGTTCGCTCCGAACCCGATGGATGCGCTGGAGAACGGCTGGTTGGAGCCCTCTCGGTACAGATCAATCGTTCCGGCGGTGAGCAGCGTGTTGCCGTCGTTTCGCACCGTTACCATGAAGGATTCGCCTGCCGCTCCGGGCACCACCGCGCCCGAGGTAGCGCCCGCGCCTGTCGGCGTCGAGCATGCCACCAGCGGCACATCTATGCCGTGCATCTCAGCATCGCTATGCTCGGCAGAAACAATGTGC
>DAWBYD010000013.1:0-4030 GCA_052278285.1 Collinsella sp.
AAAGTTGACGGAGTTGATGATCTCCTCGCGCACGTTGTCCACGCCCGTGCGGCTTGCGGCGTCGAGCTCGTAAACATCGGGATGATTGCCCTCGGCGATGAGCTCGCACTCCTCGCAGGTGCCGTCGGGCATGCAACCGCTCGCACCCTCGGCGCGCGCCGCCTCGGCATTGCGGCAGAGCAGTGCCTTGGCAAGAATGCGCGCCATGGTGGTCTTGCCCGTGCCGCGCGGTCCGCAGAACAGGTACGCGTGGGACAGGCGCCCCTCGGTGATGGCATGCTCGAGCGTCGAGACGATATGCTGCTGGCCCACCACGGAGTCGAAGGTGAGCGGGCGATACTTTCGGTACAACGATTCCATGGGTGCTCCCCCGGGTATACTGAGTCTTGTTGCCGCGACGGCCATGCGGTCGCACGGCATACTGCATTCATAATAACCCGTACGGCGAGCCCGCCGCGATAGGAGTCCAAAGAGCATGGCAGACGCAGAGAGCAACCTCGTCCCCTCCGAAGCAGCCGACCAGGTCGAGGTCGCGCTCGAGGAGCAGGCCGCAGCCGACGACGGCATCCTGTACCTCAACGAGTACCAGTACGAAAACGACCTGGTCACCGACTTCGCCCGCCTGGTCGCCTCGCCCAGGCGTCGCGGTTCGCTGTATGTCGCCGCGGCAATTGCCGCGCTGCTCGGCATCGGCATGCTGGTGGCCGGCGACAACTGGATCAAGTTTGGCGTCGTCCTGATCGTATTCGGCGCCTTTTTGGCCTGGTGGAGCAAAAACCTGCACCACACGCTCGCCCGTGACTTTATCGACGCCGTCGAGGCCGACGAGTCCATGGGTGGCCGCTATCGCCGCGTCGCTGCCAACGAGGACGGCCTGATGGTTTGGGGCAAGAGCGGCAAGTCGCAGTTCTTCCCGTTTGAAAAGCTCGACCACGTACTCGACGGCGAGCGCATCTTTGTAGCCATGTTCGCCGACCAGGGCGTGACAATCCCTAAGGACACCTTTGTCCGCGGCGATGCCGAGCAGTTTGGTCCCTTCCTTAAGGCGCGCATCAACAAAAAGCTCCGCATCGAGACCAAGAAGAAGAAAATGAAGGCCGAGAAGGCCGCAGCCGAGGCCAAGCAGGGCGACAAGGCCGACAAGCCCCAGGACAGCAAGGGCAAGCAGCGCAAGCAGAAGAAGAATAAGAAGAAGCGCTAAGGCCAAGCCAGACAGGCAACCTCGCATCCCGCCATCCTCCCTATGCACTCGAGCGTGCTACACTAGCAGCATCTATGCCACCGCGAATGGCTCGGCCCTGCGCCCGCCGCTCGCAAACGAACTTTAAACGCACGAGGGTTGGCCATGCCGCTTTTCTCGCAACATACCGCCCGGTTCTCGCCGGACGTTCCCTTGGAGGGCACTAGCTCTCGCGAGTTGCTCAAGCGGTACCAGCCGCTCGAGACGCTTGCGACCGGCGGTTTTGGCTCCATCGAGATCTGCCGCGACACGCATCTGCGCCGTCGCGTGGCCATTAAGCGCATCCCCCTCACAGACGGCGCCGGCATGCCCGCCAGCGACATCATGGATGTGCTGCGCGAGGCGCATACCGCCGCCATGCTTCAACATCCCAATATCGTGCAGGTTATCGACTTTACGCACGACACCGCCTATGCCTACCTGGTCATGGAATATGTCGACGGCATGTCCCTAGCCGAGTTTTTGCATCGCGTGGACGGCCATTCGCTCACCTTTGACGAGGCCGCTGCCATTGCCGACGCGCTGGGCCAGGCGCTCACCTTCGCCCATAGCAACGGCGTGCTCCACCTGGATATTAAGCCCGCCAACGTGCTCATCGACCACTCGGGCAATGTAAAGCTCACCGACTTTGGCATGGCGCGGCTGTCGTCTGCCGGCGGCTTTGGCGGATCGCGCGGCGGCACCATCGGCTACATGCCACCCGAGCAGCTCGACATCGAAACTGGCACGGTTGACGAGCGCGCCGATGTCTTTGCCCTCGCCTGTGTGATCTACGAGGGCATGTGCGGCAGCGCTCCCTTTATGGCGGCCACGCCCGGCGACTCGCTCGGCCGCATCATCGGCGGTGCCACCTATCCCAGCGAGCTCATCCCACACTTTCCCCCGGGAGCCGAGGCTGCACTCATGAGTGCCCTCTCCCCCATGCCGCAAGACCGCCCTAACAGCATCGAGGCATTTTGCGACCAGCTGCTCGCCGGCTTGGGCAGCGTGCGCGAGGGCCGTCGCAGCCTGGAGCAGATGGTGGGCGAGCTTTCGGATGACGAGCGCGCGGCAGACGGTATCGAGCCATCGAGTTACGCGGATGACACCGTCGAGGTCGCCCCCGCACTTGGTTGGGCGGGCACGCGCTGGAGCTGCGCGCGCAACTACACCATGCGCGCCATCTCGGCGCTCTCATGCGGAGCCTTTAGCTTTTTGCTTATGCAGACAGCGGGCGTCGCGGCGCTTCCCGGGCTGGTCGTGGCGGCCATCGCTATTGGCGCGGCGGCAGGCTTGGCCCCGCAGATCGGCTCGGCCATCTCGGCCGTGGGCTTTTTGGTGCTCATGGCCAACGCCACCATGCAGACGCAGGGCATCCTGTCGATGCTGCCGGTCGCGGTCATTTTTGCCGCCGCCATGTCCGGTTGGTGGATTGCCTGGGGACGCTCCGAGGCAGCTGCGAGCGCGGCGCTCACCTGCGCGCTTGCGCTGGGTTGCCTAACCGGCGACGCCCTCCTTGCCGCCGGAGCCGCCGGGGGCTTCGCGGCGTTTTGGCTCGCTCCGGCAAGTGCCGCGGCGGCTACGGGCATGGGCGCACTCTTTGCCCGCCTTGCCGCAGCAGCCCTCTCTGCGGGAGGCGTACTGGGGCTTAGCAGTGTCGCCGTAGCGCTGGGAGACGCGCTCCTTCTCGCTGCAATCGTGCTGGTTTCAGCAACGGCCGCGGCAACATCGCTGCTGCTCAACGCTCATGCAAAACGCGCCGAGCAGGGGTCGGACCTTGCCGCCATCGTCGCAATTGCCGTCGCCGGCATCGGCTCGGCCGTGTCGTTTTGTCTTGCACACCATATGGAAATTGCCAGCCTTGCGGGCCCGGTCGTCGCCAAGGCGGCGGTTGCGGGAATCCTATCCTCTATAATCGTTGGGATATGCCTTTATTTGCTCGGATACCAAAGAACCTATACGGAGAGTGATCTTTCGTGAACTTCCTGAACATCTTCGAGGACCACGTGGCCGGCATCTTCGGTGCCACCCGTGCCCCGTTCTCCTTTAAGAAGCTTGCCAAGCAGGCCGCTCGCGACATGGAGGATCAGACTCTGGTGATCAACGGCGTCAACACCGCGCCGGCGCTCTATACCATCCTGATTGCCGCCGACGATGACCCCATGCTCGCCCCGTTCTACCCCGAGCTTTCGCGCGAGGTCCGCGAGTTTGTGAAAGCGCAGGCCGAAAAGCGCCGTTACGTCTTTGTCGGCGAGCCCCTCGTTCGCTTTATGATCGACCCGCAGCTGCGCGCCGGCAAGTTCTCGGTCTTTGCCGAGAACGTCGATGCCCCCACGCTCGGTCGCCTGTACGAGGAAGAGCGCGCCTACCAAAACGGCCTAGGCCAGAACAGCTCGGCCACAAGCCGTGCCGCCAGTGCCCCGCGCGCCGGCCAGCAGCAGTTTGCCGCCCCGCAGCAGCACCCCGCTGCCATGCCGCAGCAGCAGCCGGCACCCCGCGCTGCCGCTCCCGACCCGCTTGCCGCGGCCGACCCCTTTGCGCCCAATGTGCCCGATCCCGCCGCCGCACCCATCCCCGTGCCCCAAACCGTCTCGCGCGCCGCGCTTGCCGGCATGGGCGGAGCCGCCGCGACCGGCGCCGCCGTTGGCCTTGGCGCCGCAGCCAGCATCGCCTCCAACATGGCAAGCCCTCGCGCCCCGCAGCGTCCGCTCGCCCAGCTCGTCGACGTCGTGAGCGGCGAGAGCCACAGCATCACCTCCGCACAGGTGCCCGTCGGTCGCGAGCGCTCGGGTTCCGACATCGCCCTGCGCG
>DAWBYD010000014.1:0-14892 GCA_052278285.1 Collinsella sp.
GTGTGGATCTCGGTGTTGCGGTTGGAGCCGATGGCATAGGCGCCGTCGGTGTTGGCGTTGAGGCCGGCGACATTTTCGCCGCGAGCGGCGAAGGAACGGATCATTTCAAAGGTGTTCCAGTCGGACTTGCCGGGCTGGAAGAACAGCGGCTGCATCTCGTGGACCAGGGCGCCGGTTGTGGCGCGAGCGTCTTCACGCTCGTCCTTGACGATCTCGTAGTCGGTGCCTTCGGCAAGCGGAGCCATGAAGTAATCGCGTCCCTGGGCATAGCGCGACCACTGGTGCATACCGGCCTCGCTAATCTCCTCGCCGTAGGTCTTGGCGACGTCGAACTTGCCGTCGGTGTACTCGGCAAAGCCCTTCTCCTTAGGCATGGACTCGATGTCCTCGGAATGGAGACAGTTCTCGGTGTCATCGAGGTCGACGTCATAGGTGAGGTTGCCGATGTTGGGGTTGAGCGAGGCGATGTCATCGGCGAGCTTCATGGCAATCCACTGATGGCCGGAAAGCGCGGCGAACAGCCAGGGCTCGGTGCTGTCGGCGATGATGATCTGGTCATTGGAGCAGACGCCCTGCTCGTCGATCAGGCTGCCGATGAGCTCGACGCCCTCGCGGGCCGTGGCGCTCTCGCCCAGGATGACGCTGGCATAGCTGTACTCGCCAATGCCAGTCTCCTCGGTGATGGGGTCGGCCTCTTCGGCCTTCTCGTTATAGGAGGTGCTCAACGTGGCAGAGCAGGAGACGCCCTTTTCGTTGATGCCGGCCTCGGAATATGCGTCGTAGCGATCTTCCCACTGCGAGGGGTTGTCGCGAACGAAGGTGTAGCGGTAGGTTGCGCCCTTGGACTTGTACTCAAAACCGGACTCGACCGAGGTGTACTTGTTGCCGTCCTTGTGTGCGGGCTCAATGCCAAAGTGCTTGACATAGCGCGGACCGAAGTCCTCGGAACGGCCGTAGTACGTGTTGCCGTCTGCCGTGAGCTTGCTGCCCATGTAGATCTGGGTGCAGGCGAGCGCCGAAGTCGGCATGGCCATGATGGCCGCTGCTCCAAACGCAAGGCCGCAGCCGAGCTTTTTGAGCGTGTTGACAGGATGAGTAAACCTCATGATCCCTCCCAACCGTTGAAACCCCGCGGAACCGTGCAGGATTTCAGCTAATAAATACATCTATTAGCCTATCGGAAGTCTAAATAGTATTCATCTATTTCGATGAAATACTCGATGAGCGTCCTAAAATATGCGATGAGCGGACAAGAATACTCATTATGTAACTTTATTTAAATAAAGACGCCCTGCAATTACTGTACCTGAATAAAGCGCCTTGGACTGGGCGAAAAGAAAAATCACCCGCTGTTTGCAAATGCATAAACAACGGGGTAGACGATAATTGGATGAATATCATACCAATGTGGAATTACTTCTTCCGGCGGTGGATCACGTTAATCGCATAGCCGACGAGCATGGCCAAGACGATGACGATAAAGCCAATCAGGGGGTTGTCGTTCATGGGGTCCTCCTATTTTCCGAGCGGTGAGAATTCGTCGACGATGAGGTCGAGGCATTGCGGAAGCGCGCGGGCGCCAAAGACGCCGGAGTTGCTGGAGATAATCTCGCCATCGAACTGCATGCCCAGCGACGGTGTACAGGTAATCTTAGCTTCCTTGGTCTGGATGATCTTGAACTGCGGGCGACCGAGCACCTTGCCGGCGGGGTCGAGCGCAGCGGTGATCACGGTGGGCAGCAACTGCACGGTTTTTACGGGCTCGATGACCGCGATGTCGACCATGCCGTCGTTCATGCGGCAGTCTGGGAACAGGTTGATGTCGTTTTGGATGACCGAGGTGTTGCCTGCCATGCAGCAGATGCCGTCGAGCTCCTCGACAATGCCGTCATGCTCAATCGTAAAGCGCGCCACTGTGGGATTGGGCGTGGCAAGCGCCGACAGGAAGTAGGCGATCTCGCCGATGTCGTTTTTGGTGGGGGCGGCCTTCATCATGATCTCGGCGTCGAAGCCCGAGCCGGCGATGATGATAAAACCATGGCGCTTTTCGTTGCCGTCCTCGTCGAGCCAAAAGAGCTCACCCATGTCGACCTTGACCGTGCGGCCGGCGCGGCAGGCCTTGGCGAGTGCCGCCGCCTCGGGGGCATTGCCTATGTTGTTGAAGAACAGGCATGCCGTGCCAGAGGGGAAGACGAGTGTGGGGACGCCGCATCCGCGCATCTGGTCGAGCACGTTGGAGACGGTGCCGTCGCCGCCCGAGACCACCACGCGATCGAACTCGCGCACGTCCGCCACGGCGTCCTCGGGCTCCATGCCATCGCCGATAAAGCGCATCACGACCTCGTCGCCGCCCTGCGCGAGGGCGTGCGTGAATGCGAAGATTTCATCTGAGCTGGGGCCCGATGCCGGGTTGTGGATGATAAGGCAGCGCATACTTACGTTCCCGTTCTGTGACTAACCGAGTATAGTTGTAAGGCAATGCCGATATCCTACCCGTGTTTTTCGGGCCTAACCTTATTCGATGGGTTGATATGTACATTTCCACACATCAGGCTCTACTCGACTTTTGCCAGCGCGCCCGCGAGTTCGACGCGATTGCCGTCGATACCGAGTTTTTGCGCGAGCGCACGTTCCATCCGCGTCTATGTTTGGTTCAGATTGCCACCCCTGCTGAGAGCGTCGCGGTCGATCCCCTGGTAATCGACGACCTATCGCCGCTGGCCGAGCTTATGGCCGACGAGAGCGTGACCAAGGTCTTCCACGCGTGCTCGCAGGATATGGAGGTCATGCTCCATACCGTGGGCGTGCTGCCACGACCGATTTTCGATACGCAGGTCGCCGCCGCCTTTTTGGGCGAGCGCCAGCAGATTTCGTATGGCGCGCTTGTTCAGACGTTCTGCGGCGTATCGCTGCCCAAGACCGAGTCACTGACCGACTGGTCGCGCCGCCCGCTGACCGATAAGCAGATTGAGTATGCGATCGATGACGTCAAGTACCTGATCGTCGCCTATACCGAGATGATGAGCCGCCTGCGCGAGCTGGGCCGTGTGGACTGGGTGCTCGACGAGCTGCGCCCGCTGGCTGACGAGTCGCACTATCGCGCCGATCGCCACGAGGCGTTCCGCAAGGTCAAGCGCATCAATTCGTGCAGCCGTCATCAGCTGGGTATCGCGCGCGAGCTCGCCGCCTGGCGCGAGGACCGCGCCGAGCGGCGCAACATCCCACGCAAGTGGGTCATGTCCGACGACACGCTGCTAGCGCTCGTTAAGCGCAATCCCGTGCGCGTTGAGGAGTTCCGTAGCATTCGCGGTACCGATCAATTGGGGGAGCGCGACGTGGACGGTGCGCTCATGGCCATCAAGCGCGGTGCGAGCTGTCCGCACGATCGCCTGCCGCTCTTGGTGCGCGGACATCGTCAGATTTCGCCGGAGCTGGAGAGCGTGACTGACCTTATGTATGCGCTTATCCGCCTGGTTGCCGAGCGCTCAGGCGTTGCGACCTCGGTCATTGCCTCGCGCGATGACCTGGCCGACTACATTGAGCATCCCGAGCAGAGCCGCCTGCGCGAAGGTTGGCGCTTTGAGCTTGTGGGCTCGCGCCTGGACGATCTGCTTTCCGGCAATATGGGGTTGACGGTGAAGGACGGCAAAATCGAGCTCCTGTAGGGAAGCCTAGCCGGTTGAGTGGGTAAAATGCCTCCAACGTGTAACTCGACTCGGAGGAATTCGCATGCCTTATTACTATGGATACGGCTTTGGCATCGACCCGCTGTACCTGCTGGTTGTTCTTGTCTGCACGGTGCTTGGCCTTGCCGCACAGAACTATATCAACTCGACGTACAAAACCTGGTCCAAGGTTCGCTCGGACGGCGATACGGGTGCCACAGTCGCTCGCCGCATGCTCGATGCCAACGGTTGTAGCGCCGTGGGTATCAAGGGTGTCGCTGGCGAGCTCACCGACCATTACAACCCGCAGGACAACAACCTGTATCTGTCGGATGCCAACCGTTCGGGCGGTTCGGTCGCAAGCGTTGCCGTCGCCTGCCACGAGGCGGGCCATGCCGCCCAGCGTCAAAGCGGCTATGCCATGATGAAAGTGCGTACCGCCCTCGTGCCGGTCGTCAACTTTACCCAGAACACCTGGACCATCGTGTTACTCTTGGGCCTGTTTATGAACATTGCCGGGCTCACGACCCTCGCGTTGATCTTCTTCTCGTTTAGTGTGCTGTTCCAACTCGTTACGTTGCCTGTCGAGATTGACGCCAGCCGACGTGCTGTGGCGTACATCGAGCAGTCGGGCATGAGCTCCAAGCAGGTCAACGGCGCCAAGAAGGTACTGACGGCAGCCGCGCTTACCTATGTGGCCGCAGCGCTCACTTCGATTATTCAGCTGCTCTACCTTATGGCTCGCTACAACAGAAACTCCAACCGATAACAAATTGGGTCACTGGGCGCCGCGGGGATTCGTGTCCCCGCGGCGCTGTACTATGTGTTGGACTTAATTTCGCACGGGGCCGGAGCCTCTGTGCTCGATAACGAAAGGAGGCTGCGTGGCAGGCTGGAACCTAACCGGCAATGCTGTTTCCGCCGAGTTTGACGGCTCGGACGATCAGGAGCGCAAGGAGCTCAGCGTGAGCCAGGCGGTGGAGATCGCCGCCGGTGCGCTCGATGCCATTCCGCAGCTGAGCGTTCTGGGCGAGGTCACAGGTTTTCGTGGTCCTAACGCCCGAAGCGGTCACTGCTATTTCCAGATCAAGGACGATTCGGCCGCCGTTGACTGCATCATTTGGAAGGGCGCCTATCTCAAGCGCACGTTCGATCTGCGCGACGGCATGCAGGTGAGCTTTAAGGGCAGCTTCAATCTCTATAAGGCCACGGGCCGCATGAGCTTTGTCGCTCGCTCGTTTTCGCTGGCGGGGGAGGGTTTGCTGCGTCAACAAGTGGCGCAACTGGCCGAAAAGCTACGCCGCGAGGGCCTGATGGACGAAGCGCGCAAGCGCCGCATCCCGGTGTTCTGCTCCCGCGTGGCGGTCGTCACCTCGCTTTCGGGCGCCGTAATCGACGACGTCAAGCGCACGTTGCGTCGTCGCAACCCTCTCGTCGAGCTCGTCTGCGTGGGCGCCAAGGTCCAGGGCGAGGGCGCACCGGCAGAGCTAATCGAGGGGCTGCACCGTGCCGCCGCCATTACGCCGGCGCCGGATTGCATTTTGCTGGTGCGCGGCGGCGGCTCCTTTGAGGACCTCATGACCTTCAACGACGAGGAGCTTGCCCGCGCGGTGGCGGCTTGTCCTGTGCCCGTGGTGACCGGCATTGGCCATGAGCCCGATACCTCGATTTGCGATATGGTGAGCGACCGCCGCGCCTCCACGCCTACGGCGGCGGCCGAATCGGTGGCGCCGGCTATGACGGAGTTGGCCGATGTGCTCGAGGCGCGCTATCAACGTCTGGGTGCTGCGATGGCATCGATGATTGGGTCGGCCCAGGTCGACCTGGAGATGCTCGATCAGCGCGGTCGCCGTGCCTGGGATACCTATACGGCTCGCTTGGGCGATGCGCTCGATGCGGCTGCGTGCCGCCCGTTCCTCAACGACCCAACGTTTATGGTTGAGCGTCGCGAGTCTGAGCTTGCCCTGACGGCCGATCGTTTGTCCGGCGCCATAACGCGTTCGGTTGGGGCATTCCGCTCCAACTTTGAGCGTCTGCCCGAGCGCTTGATCGCAAGCACCTCAGGACTCGATGGCAAGCGCCATGCGCTCACGCTCGCAAGCTCCCGCCTGGAGTACCAGGGGCGCACGATGCTCAACAAGCCAGCATCCGACCTGGGCCGTGCGGCAGCCTCGCTCGATGCCCTGTCGCCGCTCAAGGTGCTTGCCCGTGGTTATTCCATCGCGTACAGCGATGATGGGGTGGCCACGAGCGCCAAGACCTTTAAGCCCGGTGACGCCATTCGCGTGCGCATGGCAGACGGCAACGTGGCGGCAACGGTCGATACGGTCGAGTAGGCCGCGTTTCATAGCGATAAACCTTTAGGAAAGGAAACAGATATGGCAGAGAAGACCCCGGTCGAGCAGCTTACGTACAAGCAGGCTTCACAGGAGTTGGAGCTCATCATCCGCAGCTTGGAGTCGGGTGATATGGAGCTCGAGGAGTCGCTTGAGAGCTATACCCGCGGCGTCGAGCTCCTCAAGAGCCTGCGTACCCGCTTGTCCGATGCCGAGCAGAAGGTCTCGGTGCTCCTGAAGGACGTCGACGGCAACGACGTGCTCGCCGACGGCGAAGCCGCCAACACCGACGACAACCTTTCGTTCTAACCATCCCGACCAAATATAATTACCTTGGTCTGTGAGAAAGGAACCAACCATGTGTGATTGCATCTTCTGCAAAATTGCCAACCACGAGATCCCCTCGACCGTCGTCTACGAGGATGACCAGGTCATCGCGTTCGACGACCTCAATCCCCAGGCGCCGGTCCACACGCTCGTGATCCCCAAGAAGCACTACAGTGACATCGCCGATAACGTGCCCGCCGAGACCATGGGCGCCATGGCCCACGCCATCCAGGAGGTCGCCAAGGCCAAGGGTCTGGAGGACGGTTTCCGCGTCATCTCCAACAAGGGCGTCAACGCCGGTCAGACCGTCATGCACTTCCACATGCACGTCCTCGGCGGCAAGAACCTGGGCGAGAACCTCATCTGAGGACGCACGGCCCGTCGCCTTGGCTGCCTTTGGAGTAACCTATGCAGTTTTCTCAACTCGAATACCTTCAAGCGGTAGCGAACTACGGCGGCGTGCGCAAAGCGGCTCGCGCCGTTCACGTGAGCCCACAGGCTGTCTCGTCGGCAATTAAGAAACTGGAGTCTGAGTATCAGATCGTTTTGCTCAATCGATCGGCGGGGGAGGCTGTTTTGTCTCCGGCGGGCAGAGAATTTGCGCGTCGTGCACGCGTGATCCTGGCACAAGTCGACGATCTCAAAAAGTACACCCAATCGGGGAACGGTGGCGTTTCGCCCGACGGCCACTTTCGTCTTTACGTCCCCTGTCTTCACGGGCGGGGGCGTCTTTTTTCCGAAAACTGGTACGACTCGTTTGAAAGCTCGCACCCTCAGATTCACCTTGATGTGTGGCATCAGCCAACGGCTACATGCTTTGAATCACTTGTGCTTGGCATTTCGGATGCGGCCATCTCATTTGAGGAACCAAGGGACAGTGTCCTTTCTTCGAAATACTTGGGTGAAAAGGAGCTCAAGGTTCTTTCGTGCCCAGCGGGTCATCAATCTGTGGGTGCTATGACCGTTCGTGAGTTACTGGGCGGCAGGTTAGCTGTTCCCATTAATTTGTCGCCCTGTCTCAATGCGATCAATCAATGCCCCGAAGCTCAGCTGGTTAATTTCCGCTTCCGCGACGTCGAATACGGAAACAGAGCGCAGGCTGAGTTTCTTCAAGCCGGGGGATTGATATTGGGTTTTTCTGGCTCTTCTCTCGCATCAGATGGGTCGGAAGTGAGCGAGTACTCTATTGAAGGTTCGCATGACGTAGCCTTGCCCATCTACTTTTGCTATCGACAAAATGCCTGGACCGATCGACACCAGACGGTATTTCTTCACCTATTGCGTCATCTTGCTTCGTGAGGCCATTTGGCCTCGTGTCGTCAAGTGAATGTTGACGCCTTGTAACACATGACTGACGGCTTTGCCCTCATGCTTTTCCAAGATTCCGATTTAGATTGTTGACTCTTGGAGGGCGGAGCATGAAAAACCGTACGGTTTTGCTTTATATGACGTTTGTTTTTCTGTCGAACTTCAGCACCATTTTGTATTTTCTGACGGTTTACCTTGAATTCGTCGGATTCTCGATGGTGGCGATTTCTAGCATGATGATTGCATATCAAGTGAGCAAGTTCATCCTTGAAGTTCCCACTGGCTATATTGCCGATAGGTTTGGACGAAAGACAAGTGGTCTCGTTGGCGTCGTGGGGATGCTTGGATACTACGCCGCCCTGCTTCTCGTCCGTTCTCCTCTGCTTTTAATCGGCGCGTTTGCTCTCAAAGGTTTTGCCGCTGCATGTATGAGCGGGTCCATGGAAGCGATTTACATTGACAGCGTCTCTCTGGACCAGCTCGTAAGGCTTAATGTCGTTGAGCGATTTGTTTTCTATGCCTCTTATGCCCTCTCCGCTTGTGTGGGCGGTTTCATTTCGTCCGCTGGCGCGTATCTCATTGGTCTTTTGGCGGATATCATCGCAATGGTGTTGACGTTGGTTGTCGTTGTCTGCATTCCTGAGATGCGATGAGGGGACACTACAGCGACACCTAAGCGTGGAATTAGCCCGAAGATGATCGGTGCCGCTATTGCGCGTAACGGCATTCTTCGTTCAGCGTTCATCATGGACTGCTCTCAGGCATTTGCTTTTGTCGCCCTGGAAGACTTTTTCTCACTGTTGCTTGCGGGTCGCGGAATGAATGCCGTCGCTTCGGGTGTGATCATTGCGGTCCAGCTTCTTGCCTCGGCCTCCATGGGGCTTATTGTGCCCAGTGTGATTGCTCATGTCGACAAGGGCCGTTTTGCGCGTATTTGCGGCATCATTCGCTTAGTATTGACAGCTTTGTTTTTGATCCCCCTTACTCCGGCTAATTTGCTGCCCGTGTTCTATGTGCTGCAGACGGTTGCGTACTCGTTGTTTGCTCCAATTAAATACTCAATTTTTCAAAATGCTGCTGATTCTTCGATGCGCTGTTCATTGATTTCGGTTCAAAGCCAGATGGTGGCGGTGGGTGCTGTTCTTTTCTATCTGCTCAACGCTGTGTTGAGCAGCGCTGCGGGCATTCGAGTCGTATTGCTTGTCGCGCTCGGGATTTCTTCTTTGGTGTATATCCCCGCGCTATTTCGTCTTACAAGCCAAAGGACATGAGTATTTAGACACCGATAACTTATATATCAACGCCAATAAACCCGAGCGCGAGGGCGTTTGGGTTTATTATTGAAGCGTATGTAACCTGGCGGCGCCACACCGCCTGTTAGTAGGGAGACACATGAACGTTCTGGTCGTCAACGCGGGATCTTCGACCCTTAAGTATCAGGTCATCGACACCAAGTCCCACAAGGTGTCCGCAAAGGGCTCCTGCGAGCGCGTCTGCTTTACCGGCGGTACCTTCACCCACGCTGCTAACGGTTCCAAGAAGGTGACCGAGAACATCGAGTTCCCCGACCACAAGGTCGCCATCGAGGTCGTCCTGAAGGACCTCGAGGCCAACGGCGTCAAGATCGAGGGCATCGGCCATCGCATCGTTCAGGGCGGTTGGTACTTTGGCGATTCCTCCCTCGTCGACGAGGACGTTCTCGCCAAGATTCGCGAGGTCGCCCCGCTAGCGCCGCTGCACAACAACCCCGAGGCCAACGTTATCGAGTACTGCCTGGAGCAGTATCCCGACCTGCCCAACGTTACGGTCTACGACACCGCTTTCCACTTCACCATGCCCGAGGTCGCCAAGACTTACGCCCTTCCCAAGGATGTTTGCGACAAGCTGCACATCCGTAAGTACGGCGCCCACGGCACCAGCTACCGCTACATCTCCAAGAAGGTCGCCGAGATGACCAACGGCGAGGCCCGCAAGGTCGTCGTGTGCCACATCGGCTCCGGTGCCTCCCTGTGCGCCATCGAGGACGGCAAGTGCATGGACACCACCATGGGCCTCACCCCGCTCGACGGCGTCATGATGGGCACCCGCTGCGGCTCCATCGACCCGGCCACCGTCTGCTACCTGCAGCGCGAGGGCGGCTACACCTTCGATGAGGTCGACGAGATGATGAACAAGAAGTCCGGCCTTTTGGCTGTGACCGGTGGCAAGACCAACGACTGCCGCAACGTCGAGGAGCTCGCCGCTGCCGGCGACCCCGAGGCTCAGCTCGCCTTCGACATGTTTGTCTACAAGATTGCCGCCAAGGCTGCCGAGATGGCTACTTCCATGTGCGGCATGGACACGCTGGTCTTCACCGCTGGCATCGGTGAGCACGCTCCGGCCGTTCGTGCCGGCGTTGCCGACCGTCTGGCCTTTATGGGCGTCAAGATGGATCATGCCCGCAACGCCCTGCGTGGTGACGGCGCTTGGTGCCTGTCTGCCAAGGATTCCAAGGTCAAGATTTTCGTCATCCCCACGGACGAGGAGTTCATGATCGCTTCCGACGTTGAGCGCATCGTCAACAGCAAGTAATTGCAAGAGGGGAGGGGCTGGACGACCGCGCGCCGTTCGGCCCCTCTTTTGTGCTCGTTGGGCGATATGCCTGATAGCTATTTATCAAGTTGTGATAACTTCTTATTAAAATGCGGCCGCCTTAAGGGGTCTGCGTCGACCGTATTGCACTGCAAAGGAGTCTCATGAACGTACTTGTTGTTAACGCCGGCAGCTCAAGCCTTAAATATCAGCTTTTGGATACCGATACCCGCAAGGTTTTCGCCAAGGGCAACTGCGAACGCATCGGTTCGGACATGGGCATCTTTGGCCACTCCGAGAACGGTGGCGCCAAGCAGACCGAGGAGGTCCCTTTCCCCGATCATCGCTCTGCTATCGCTCGCGTGCTCGAGGAGCTCGAGAAGACCGACTTTACGATTGATGGCATTGGGCATCGCATCGTTCAGGGCGGCTGGCACTTCGATGATTCCGCGGTCGTCGACGATGAGGTCATGGCTAAGATCCTTGAGGTGGCCCCGCTCGCTCCGTTGCACAATTACGGCGAGGCCGCGGCAATCGAATATTGCCGCGAGAAGTATCCGGAGCTGCCCAACGTGGCCGTCTTCGACACCTCGTTCCACATGACCATGCCCGAGGTCGCCTACACCTACGCGCTGCCCAAGGACGTGTGCGACAAGTACCACGTGCGCAAGTACGGCGCACACGGTACGAGCCACCGCTACGAGTGGATGATGGCCAAGGAGATCCTGGGCTCGCGCTGCCACCGCCTGCTTTCGTGCCATCTGGGCAACGGTGCTTCGCTTGCCGCCATTGAGGACGGCGTGTGCCGCGATACCACGATGGGCCTCACGCCGCTCGATGGCCTGATGATGGGCACCCGTTGTGGTTCCATTGACCCGGCCACCGTGTGTTACCTGCAGCGCGAGGGCGGCTACAGCTACCAGGAAGTCGACGACATGATGAACAAGCAGTCCGGCCTGCTTGCCATTTCGGGCATCTCCAACGACGCCCGCGACATCCGCACGCGCGCCTCCGAGGGCGACGAGCGCTGCCTGCTCGCCTTCGATATGTTTGCCTACAAGGCTATGCAGCAGGCCGGCTCCATGATCGCCTCCATGGCGGGCGTGGACACCATCACCTTTACCGCCGGCATCGGCGAGAACGACTGGTCGATCCGCAAGGCCTTCTGCGACTGCTTTGAGTGGCTGGGCGTACGCATCGACAACAACAAGAACCGCGAGGCTGTGGGCAACGGCCCGCAGGTTATCAGTGCCGCCGGTTCCGCCGTCACGGTCATGGTCATCCCCACCGACGAGGAATACATGATCGCCCACGACGTCGAGCGTCTGACCAAGAACAACTAACGCGCGCATTTGCAAGTAAACAAAAGGCCTCCAAAGCAACAGCTCCGGAGGCCTTTTTGCTAGCAGGCGGAAATACCAGTCCCAAAGTGACCATCGCCAGTAACGCCTGCACTCCCAGCAACGGCACCCGGCCATCCAGATCTTCAGCCTCAGCTCGTAGCCAAGCCGCCGTCCACTCCAGATGCCCTAATTGCTACGTAGCGGTAGAAGGCCGTACGGGCTAACCCCTGAAAACAATCCGCAGACCAGAAACGCCCCCGTTCGTAGCTCCGAAGGAGCAGAACGGGGGCGTTTCATTGGTCGAGGACGTTTTCAGGGGTTAGCCCGTACGGCCTTCGGGCGAGTGCGTACGCTACTCAGCCATCTGAGCCTGGACGGCGGTGATGGCCACGACACCCACGATGTCGTCGGCAGAGCAGCCGCGCGATAGGTCGTTGACCGGCTTGGCGATGCCCTGCAGGATGGGGCCGTAGGCGTCGGCGCCAGCGAAGCGCTGGACCAGCTTGTAGCCGATGTTGCCTGCCTCGAGGTCGGGGAACACGAGCACGTTGGCCTTACCGGCGACGGAGGAGCCGGGAGCCTTGAGCTGGGCGACGGTGGGGACGATGGCGGCGTCGAGCTGCAGGTCGCCGTCGATGGCGAGCTCGGGAGCCTTCTCCTTGCAGAACTTCACGGCCTCTTGGACCTTCTTGGCGACCTCGCCGCCAGCGGAGCCCATGGTGGAGTAGGAGAGCATGGCCACGTGCGGCTCAACGTTGCCCATGAAGGTGGACCAGGAGTGAGCGGAGGCGATGGCGATCTCGGAGAGCTCGTCGGAGGACGGGTTGATGTTGAGGCCGCAGTCGGCGAAGATCAGCGTGCCGTCGGTGCCGAACTGCGGGGTGTCGGTGCACATCACGAAGAAGGCCGAGACCAGCTTGGTGCCCGGGGCGGTCTTGAGGATCTGAAGCGCGGGGCGCAGGGTGTCGGCGGTGGAGTGGCAGGCGCCGGAGACCAGGCCGTCGGCATCGCCCATCTTGACCATCATGGTGCCAAAGTAGGTGGCGTCCATCACCTGGGCACGAGCCTGCTCGATGGTAACGCCCTTCTTGGCGCGGAGCTCGGCAAACTTCTGCGCGTACTCCTCGTGCTTCTCGGCATTGCGCGGGTCGATGACGGTAGCGCCGGGAACGTTGATCTCGTCGGGGTTGCCCAGGATGACGATCTTTGCCAGGCCCTCCTCGATGATTTTGGTGGCCGCGACGATAGTGCGCGGATCCTCGCCCTCGGGCAGGACGATCGTCTTAAGGTCGGCCTTGGCGGCAGACTTCATACGGTTTAGGAAATCGCTCATGTTACTCCTTACAAGCATTTCGCTAAGCTCCAGGCGCCCGGCTGTTCACGAATAAACCCGCTGCTAGCGGGTTTACCTTACGTTAATGTTCGCCGCGGTGCTTGAGCTTTCCTTGTGTGGCAAGCTCATTATAGGACGCATTAGCGCTATAATCGCTCTGATAAATGTGTCTCGAAGAATGTTCGAGAAAAGCCCAGCTAACGAGCCCGTGGCTTTTGACAAGGAGTATCGATGCAGATTACCTCAGGCCTGCCTGAAGGCTTTAACGCCGGCGCGTACGACATGATTGTCGTCGGTGCTGGATATGCCGGTGCCGTTTGCGCCCGCCGTCTTGCCGAGACCATCGGCTATCGTGTTGCCGTTTTGGAGCGCCGTAGCCACATTGCGGGCAATGCCTATGACTGCACTGACGAGGCCGGAATCCTGATCCACGAGTACGGTCCGCATATCTATCACACCTTTAACGAGCGCGTGCACAATTTCCTGTCGCGCTTTACCAAGTGGACGGATTATCAGCACAAGGTGCTCGCCAACATCAACGGTACCCTTATGCCCGTGCCCTTCAACCATGCGAGTCTCAAGCTCGCCTTTGGTGACGAGCGCGGCGAGGAGCTGTATCAGAAGCTCGTGGAGACCTTTGGCAAGGATGTCAAGGTGCCCATTATGGAGCTGCGTAAGAAGAACGACCCCGACTTGGCCGAGGTCGCCGATTACGTCTACGAGAACGTCTTTTTGCATTACACCATGAAGCAGTGGGGCCAGACGCCCGATCAGATCGACCCCTCGATCACCGGCCGCGTCCCCGTCTTTGTGGGCGATGACGATCGCTACTTCCCGCAGGCTCCTTTCCAGGGCATGCCGCAGGACGGCTATACCGCGCTGTTCGAGCATATGCTCGATCACGATCTGATTGATGTGTTCTGCGACGTGGACGCCCGCGACCTCTTCGAGATCGACGAGACCACCGTCAAGATCGACGGCAAGGTCTATGGTGGCGAGATCGTCTACACCGGTCCACTCGACGAGCTGTTCAACCTCGACCTGGGCGCGCTGCCGTACCGCACGCTCGATATGAAGTTCGAGACGCTCGATATGGACCAGTTCCAGCCCGTGGGCACCGTCAACTACACCACGAGCGAGGACTACACGCGTATCACCGAGTTCAAGAACATGACCGGCCAGGTCCTGCCCGGCAAGACCACCATCATGAAGGAGTACTCCAAGGCCTATACGCCCGGCTCGGGCGAGACGCCGTACTACGCTATCCTGGAGCCCGAGAACCGTGAGCTCTACGAGCGCTATCTTGAGCGTGTCCAGAACCTGACGAACTTCCACCCGGTGGGTCGTCTGGCAGAGTATCGTTACTACGATATGGATGCCGTGACCAATTCCGCCCTCGATCTTTCGGATGAGATTATCGCCTGCCATGCATAAAGTCATAACATTCGGTATTCCCTCGTATAACGCCGCCAAGGACATGGACCATTGCATCACCTCCATCTTGGAGGGGAGCAATTACGCCACCGATATCGAGATTATTGTGGTGGACGACGGCTCCAAGGACGAGACGGCCGCCAAGGCCGACGAGTGGGAGGCCCGTTATCCTGGAATCATCCGCGCGGTGCACCAGGAGAATGGCGGCCACGGTATTGCCGTCCTTTCGGGTCTGCGCGAGGCGCAGGGCACCTACTACAAGGTTGTCGACTCGGACGACTGGCTCGACGGTGCGGCGCTTTCGACCATGCTGTCGATTCTGCGTGGCTTTGAGGAGCGCGACCAGCGCGTCGACCTGTTTATCTCGAACTACGTGTACGAGAAGGTTTACGAGGGCACGCATACCGCTATTGGCTACAAGTTTGCCCTGCCGCGCAAAAAGATTTTCTCTTGGGACCAGATCGGACACTTCCGTCCCGCTCAGAACCTGCTCATGCACAGCCTGTGCTATCGCACCGATGTCCTGCGCGAGTCCAATCTGCATAAGCCGGCACACCCGTTCTACGTGGATAATA
>DAWBYD010000015.1:0-3108 GCA_052278285.1 Collinsella sp.
AGATCACTATGGACGAGATGGCGCACCTGCGCGGAACGATTAACTACGAGGTCGCCTGCGGCTTTGGCATGCGTCTCGACAAGGTCTACGTGTAGGAGCCGCTATGGGCGTCATGCACATCCCCGGCCATACCCATCAGGCACCACGTGAGGTCGCACTCGAGGAAATTGAGGCCGTTCTGGGCGATTGTCACCTCTGCCAGCTCTACCAGTCGCGTCACAATATCGTGTTTGGCGTGGGAAACCCCCGCGCTCGTGTGATGTTTATTGGCGAGGCGCCGGGCCGCAATGAGGATTTGCAGGGCGAGCCCTTTGTGGGGGCGGCAGGCGAGGACCTCAACGGCATTTTGTCGCTGGCGGGGCTCAAACGCGAAGACGTCTACATTGCCAATGTGCTTAAGTGCCGCCCGCCGGGAAACCGCAATCCGCGTCCCGAGGAAGTGCTGGCTTGCTCGCCGTTTTTGCGTGAGCAGATTCGAAGCATCTGGCCCGATATTATCGTGACGCTCGGCAACCCCGCGACGCACTTTGTGCTTAAGACCGAGATTGGCATTACTAAGCTGCGCGGCAGGTTCCACCAGATGGGGCATTTTGTAGTAATGCCCACTTTCCATCCGGCAGCAGCGCTACGCAATCCGGCGTGGCAGGAGCTGCTGGAGGAAGACTTTAAGATGCTGGGCGACTATCTGGAGCGACATCCCGCACCAGAGGACGCCTCGGAATAATAAGGAGCATATATGTCCCTGGAGCGCCTGGGGGTAGGTACTTACAAAACGACTTGCGCTGCCGATACGGAGTACTTTGGCGAGCTAATTGCACCGTGCCTTGAGGACGGCGATGTGCTCATCCTGACCGGTGGCCTGGGAGTGGGCAAAACTCACTTTACCAAGGGCGTCTCGCGCGGGCTGGGCGATGAGCATATGGTTACGAGCCCTACGTTTGCGCTCATGGCCGTTCACGATCAAGGTCGTATTCCGCTGTTTCACTTTGATCTATACCGCCTGGAGCATGCCTACGAGCTCGAGGATACGGGCATTTTCGATGTGCTGGGCTATGAGGGTGCTTGCCTGCTGGAATGGGGCGAACAATTCCAGGACGAGCTGACGGATGAGTATCTTTCGGTGACGCTCAAGCGTGATGAGGGCGACAGCGATGTGCGAACGATAACGCTTGAGGCGCACGGTGACCGCGCAATGGAGCTTTCCCATTTGATTGATAAGGCTGTACAAGATGAGCTTGCATAACGACAACGCGCTGGTGGTGGCGCTCGATACCTCGACCGACATGCTTGCCTGCGCGGCAAGCTGGATTGATGGGCAGACGGGCGAGACGAAGCTCGTGAGTGGCGACCACATGTGTCGCCGTCACGCAAACGTTGAGCTCGTGAATACCGTTGATGGCGTGCTGGCTCAAGCCGGTCTGGATCGCAGCGATGTTGGTTGCTACGTGGTCGGCCGCGGCCCGGGGTCGTTTACGGGTGTGCGCATCGGCATCTCCACTGCCAAGGGCCTCGCGCGCGGTGCCAATGTTCCGCTGCTGGGCGTGTCGACGCTCGACGCTTGCGCTTGGACGGCGTGGAAGGCTGGCGTGCGCGGCAAGCTTGGTATCTTGGCCGATGCTATGCGCGGTGAGGTATATCCGGCGCTGTATATGCTGGTCGATGAGGGTCCCGAGCGTCAATTTGAGCGCGAACACGTGGTCAAGGCCGCCGTGGCGCTCGATGAGTGGCGCCGAGCAGCGGACTGGGACCAGGTTCAGCTGACCGGTGACGGTCTCGTGCGCTATGGCAAGCTGCTGGGTGAGGACGAGACCGCCCGCTGCGTGGAGCGCGACCTGTGGTGGCCTTCGGGCGAGGGCTTGCTGCTCGCGCACGCTGCGGGTGACGGCGATCCGGCTCGCGTCCTGCCGATTTACACGCGCCTTTCGGATGCCGAGGAAAACGAGCGCAAGCGTCTTGGTCTTGCCGAGAGTGCGCAGAGCGAAATTACGGGCGTTGCCGATGAGCTCGCCGGTCGTCATCTGCAGTTCCGTCCCATGGGCGCGGCGGATGCCGAGGGCGCGAGCGCGCTAGAGGCTGCCTGCTTTGAAGGTGCCGGACACGAGGCGTGGACGCCGGGCATGTTCCTGTCCGAACTGGGCGAGGACGTCGCTGCGCCGCGTAGTTGGTGGGTGGCACACGACGACGGCAAGCTACTGGGCCTTGCCGGCGGTATGGTCGTGGACGGTGATGTGCAGATTCTGGATGTCGCCGTCGACCCGGCACATCGCCGTGAGGGCATTGCCCGCAAGCTGCTGTCGCATGTGAGCTATGATGCCCAGATGCTCGGCTGCACCACGGCTTCGCTCGAGGTCGAGGACGGCAACGAGGGAGCGATTGCGCTCTATAACGCTCTGGGCTTTACCGAGGCTGGCCGTCGCCGCGGCTACTATGGTGCCGGCAAGGACGCCATCGTCATGACGGCCCCGCTGCCCCTGGTACTTCCGGTCGACAATGCTTCGCCCGAGCCGACGGCGGCAGAGCAGCGCGTGTGGCCGCTGCCTGCGCCTGGGCGCTCCGAGGGGGAGCGTGCCGAAATTGAGCGCCGCCGCCTAGTGCTCGCTATCGAGAGCTCCTGCGACGAGACGGCCGTGGCGATTATCGATGCGGATGGCAATATGCTGGCCAACCAGGTGTCGACGCAGATTGATTTTCACGCCCGCTTTGGCGGCGTGGTGCCCGAGATCGCCTCGCGCAAACACGTCGAGGTGATTGTGAGTGTCGTGGATGCGGCGCTCGAGGATGCCGCAGCATCGCTTGGTCTTGAGGATGGAGCCATTGCCCCCAGCGAGCTTGCCGCCGTGGGCGTGACACAGGGCCCGGGCCTGGTGGGCGCGCTCGTGGTTGGCGTCGCCTTCGCCAAGGGCTTTGCCTACGCTGCCGGCAAGCCGCTCGTGTGCGTCAACCATCTGGAGGGGCACCTGTTTGCCAACCTGCTGGCGCAACCCGACCTCAAACCGCCGTTTATCTTCACGCTTGTCTCGGGCTGTCTCTTATACACATCTCCGCGCCCACGAGACTAGGCATGCTAGCGTATGCCGTCATCTGCTTGAAAAAAATAAGGGGGGGGGG
>DAWBYD010000016.1:0-5364 GCA_052278285.1 Collinsella sp.
GTAGACATGCTACTTCCTCCAAAAGTAAACAATAGTGTCGAGGGCTATTGTCCCACTCTTGGCGGCGGGACGGGACGGCAGGCGATTATTGAGTAGCCATAGCGGAATGAGCGGCGAGTGCCTACTGGGTATCCACGTAAAGGTCGAACCCGCCCTGCGGTGTGGTGTCGACCGTGTCGGGCGCCTGTGAGTTAAAGCTCACGGGGACCATGCGCTTTGAGGCACGGAAGCGCGTGCCGTCGGTGGCGACGGGCGGTTCATCGACGGTGAGCTCGTAGTCGCCGGGCTTAAGTTCGATGCCGTCACCAGCGGAATTGACGTATTGATACTCGTCAATCGTCTGCCCTTTGAGCGTGCGCCCCACGATGTAGATGAGCATTTGGCTGTCGCCGCGCGCGGTGTCCCACGTCGCGCCGTCCTTGACCTCGACCGACACATGTACCGAGCGCGTGCGGCCGAGCGATTGCTCGATAGACATCTCGACCTTGGCGGCGTCTTTTCGCTGTTGTTCAACATGGCTCCAGACGTTTCCAATTACCGAGCATGCGATAACGCCGGCCATGAAGGCGATAAGGATGGGGCCGAGCGGAGAACGGCGGCCCGCGTCTTCCTCACGAGCCAGGTCGGGGCGATGTGTGGGCGCAGGCGCCTGGGCGCCTTGCGCGGGCACGTCGAGAATGCTGAAGAATGCCGTGCTGTCGGGGTCGATGGTGTGACGCGGCTGCGGGATCTTTGCCGGCGAGATGGACATGTCCGCCGGCTCACCGAGTGTGGCCGTGGCATCGGCCTTAGCCTCATCGGCCTCGGCTTGGGCCCAAGCCTGCTCAAAGGTCAGGGGCTCGGCGGCATCGGAGGCGGCATCAGGCTCGACAGCGGCATCGTTGCCGGTCTCGTCCTCGTCGCTCGACACGTCACGCGACGCGGGCTCGTCCCACTCCTCGTCCGGAGCCTCGCCCTCGCTATACCACCATTCAAAGTTATCGATATCCATACGGGGTGCCCCTTAGGCCTCGCAAATAAACACTCGCTAGTCTTATACCCCCAGACGGCACCGAAGCTCACCCGCGCCGGACACGAAAACCGTCACAACATTCGACGTTTTTCCTCGTTTTCGAGATTTTCATCGAATGTTGTGACGGTTTAGGCGGCAGCCACGCCGCGAATGTGACAAAGAGACTGTCCCTTTGTCACATTCTGTTAGAGTTGCAGGGATTGAATCCCGCTTATTCATGCGACATTGGAGTGACAACCTTGACCGCCGCAACCACGCCAAAAAGTAAGTCAACTGCCGCCGCGCTCTCCCCCGCACGCACCAAGCTCTGCCTGGCGCTGCTCGTGTTGTTAGGCTTTTCGCTCGGCTGCTCGGAGTTCGTGGTCATCGGCATCGAGAGCGACCTGGCGACGGAGCTCGGCATCTCGCTTGCCACCGCGGGCCAGCTCATCAGCGTGTTCGCACTGATCTACGCTATCGCGACGCCGGTGCTCGCGCTCAGCACGGGGCGCTTCCGTCGTTACCAACTGCTCGTGTACTATAGCATCGTCTTTGTGCTCGGCAACCTGGTCATGGCGTTGGCGCCCAACTTCCAGGTGCTGTTCATCTCGCGCATCATCCTGGGCTCCGTCTCGGGCGCACTGCTCGCCGTGGGCGTGACGTACATCCCCGAGCTTCTGTCTCCGCAGCAAACTTCGCTTGCCATCTCGGTGGTATATGGTGCGTTTTCCGTGGCAATGGTCTTTGTCACTTCGATCGGCAAGTTTGTGGCCGACACGCTCGATTGGCACGTGGCCATGTACGGCACGCTGGCCTTTGCCGTTCTGATCTGCGGAGCGCTCGTGGCGTTTATGCCGCGCGCTGGGCAAACCGACGAGCCCGCCACTTTTCGCGAGCAGGCGGGTCTGCTACGCGAGCCGAGCATCATCACCGGCATGCTCATCTTTTTGTTTGGCGTGGGGTCGGTCTACGTTTTCTACGGCTACGTGACGCCTTATCTTGAGCAGGTGCTGGGCATGGGCACGGTCGAAGCCAGTACCACGCTCATGGCCTACGGCGTGTTCTGCCTGATCTCGAACATCCTGGGCGGATGGATCGATGCGCGCTTTGGCATGAAGGCGCTACTCGTGACGTTTGTGCTGCAGGCTGCAGCGTTACTCGGACTGTTTGCTGTGGGCGGCACCATGCCGCTCGCGCTGGTCTTTGTCTTTAGCCTGGCGCTGCTCATGTACCTGTTCTCGGTGTCGTGCATCACGCACTTTATGGACGTGGCACGCAGCCGCCATCCCAAGTCGATGGTACTCGCAAGTTCGGTTGAGCCCATGGCGTTTAACGTCGGCATCTCGTTTGGCACCGCAGTGGGCGGCGCCGTGGTAAGCAGCGTTGGCATTGCATATGTAGGCGCGGGCGGTGCCGTGGTCTCGCTTGTGGCCTGGGCGCGCACGCTGGTGACGATTAAGTTGGCTCGCTGGGAGCGCCGTCGTCAATCAGCACAGCCCCGGATGCAGGCATAGGGGCGAACATAGCCCAAGGTGGCGAGCAACCGGTGAAAACCGTCCCATACGAGTAGTGTTTATCCGCCTGCAAGCTCCAGCAGTGCAATTTCGTGTACTTCAGATACACACTTTTCTACTATTTCGTGTATTCCAAGTACATGAAATCGTACTAAACTATGTATCTGAAGTACACGAAATTGGAAAGGCGGCCCCATGCGCAGATCAATCGAATCCGTTATCGAATCATGGGCGACAAAGGACGCGTCGCGCCCCCTCCTCATCCGTGGTGCGCGACGCGTAGGCAAAACGTACGTTGCCGAGGAAATCGGCAGACGAATCGCCGGCGATGCGTTTGTCAAACTCGACTTTCAGACCGATCTTGAGCTGATCGCTCCGCTGTTCGACTGTCCCACCGACGACGTTGACGCCATCGTGGCGCGAATCTCAGACTATAAACGCACCCCCATTCGCAAAGAAACCGCCTTCATCCTGTTTGACGAGGTGCAGCTCTGCGAACGGGCGCTCAACTCGCTTCGCTTTTTTTCGGGTTCGGGCTGGCGCATATGCGCGACCGGCAGTCAGCTCGGCGTCGCCACGCGCAAGCGCAAGTTGCCTTTTCCCAGCGGCGTTCGTCAAGAGACCATGCATCCTATGTCGTTCGAGGAGTTTCTCTGGGCGCTCGACGAGGAGCAGATGGCCAATGCCATTCGTACCCACGCCGGCACGCTCGAGACCTACGCCGCGCACCAAGCCGCGCTCAGCCTGTTTCATCGATACCAGATCGTGGGCGGCATGCCCGCCGCCGTCAACGCATATCGCAAGACGTTATCCATCGAGGATGCGCGCGTCGAGCAGCGCGAAATCGACGAGACCTATACCGCCGATATGACCGACCCCGAAAACGGGATCAGCGGCGTGGCGGCGCGCAAGGTCTGGCGCTCCATTCCGTCCCAGCTGCTGAGATCGTCCACAAAAAAATTCAAGTACTCCGAGGTCGAACGTGGAGGCCGTCGCGCCAAGCTTATCGAGCCGCTCGACTGGCTCGAAGGCGCCGGCATCATATCGGTCAACAACCTGACCGAAGGCATCGAGCCTCCCCTCGTTCCCTTCGACGACGAAGATGGAAGTTTCTTTAAGGTCTATCTTCTCGATACCGGCCTCATGTTCTACAAACTCGGCATCAACCCGCGGCTCTGGCTCGACCTCAAAGAGGATTCCGCCATAGCGCTATCTTCCGACTTCCGAGGCGCCCTGGCGGAAAACTCGGTCATGCAAGCATTTTCGGGCAATAGCTTGCAGACGTATTACTGGGTGCCGCCGTCGTCTTGGAAGACGACCGGCGAGCTCGATTTTTTACTTCAGACCGACCGTATGGAAATTGTGCCCGTCGAAGTAAAGTCCGCACGTAACGTGCGCGCGAGAACCCTCGGGTCGTTTATGGACAAAGCCCGATCGCCATATGCCTACATTTTGTCCGAGAACAATTTTTCCCGCAGCGAAACCGATGACGGGCGCGAGCTGCGCCACCTCCCCTTGTACGCAGCGGGCTTTATTGGAGCAAACTGCCTCAAGAGCAGTCTGTAAGCCCTGCGCGACCGCCTAGAAAGGAAGCCGCTCATGCAACGCATTCTTTTTATCTGCTATGGAAATATCTGTCGCTCGACGATGGCTGAGTCCGTGTTTACCGAGCTAGTGCGGCGCGCCGGGCGCGCGGGCGAGTTTGTCATTGATTCCGCTGCGACCTCGACCGAGGAGATCGGCAACCCGCCACACCACGGCACCATTGCCAAGCTACGCGAGGTCGGGATTCCCGTCGTCGCACATCGCGCACGTCAGGTGCGTCGCGCGGAGTATGGCGACTGGGACCACATTGTCTATATGGACGACGAGAACGCCCGCGCCCTGTACCGAATTTTTGGGAAGGACCCCGATGGCAAGATCTCGCGCCTGCTCGATTGGACCGATCGCCCCGGCGACGTGGCCGCCCCCTGGTACACCGGCAATTTCGACGCCACCTACCGCGATGTACTCGCCGGTTGCACCGCCATGCTCGAGCAGCTGTAGGCGCTCGGGCGGCGCGGGCACACGGGCCACGCCATCGGCATAAAACGAGCGTGGGTTTTCTCCCACTTTGAGCGCTCGAGTGCGCTCTAAACGGGAGAAAATCCACGCTCATGAATGTGACAAAGGGACTGCCCCTTTGCCACATCCGGGACTGGCCCTAGACCGGCTTGACCTCCAGCTTTATCCCCTCGGCGCAGGAGTCGCCCAAAACATCCGAAAGGGCCCAGGTCGCATATAGCGGCAAATAGAGAACCGCTCCGTTGCGCTCAACGTTGCCTCTCGAGAAAACAATCCCGAGCCTTACGCCATATTCAGCCGTATCAAGCACATGACCGAGCGCAGCGTGCGCGTGGTAATAGGAGCCCGATTTAACCTCGATCGGAACAGCCGTCCCATCCGGCCCATCGACCACAAAGTCCACTTCACCGCGCTTTTTTGTCTGATAGTAATAAAGCTGGCGATTTTGGGCAGCCAGCTGCTGGGCCACCACGTTTTCGTAAATGCCGCCCAGGTTGGGCTCCTTGCTATCAAGATACGCCGCTTGGGCGACTCCAACGGGGTAGCGCGCCATCAACATGCCCGTATCCGATTGATATAGCTTGAACTGCGATGGCCGTGCCGTCTTGAGCAGGGGCGATTTTGGCTCGGTTACGATATCGGCTTTGAGAGCAACGCCGGCATCGACAAGCCATACAAAATCTCGCTGATACTTCTCGTAGTGAGCCTTGGGGTCAATGGAATTGAGCACGAAGCGCTTGTTTTCGCCCTCGAGCATAATAGGGAGCTGATCGTAGCTGCTCTGCACCTGAAGGG
>DAWBYD010000017.1:0-3190 GCA_052278285.1 Collinsella sp.
CGTACTCGCCGGTCGTCCCTACCATAACGACCCCGAGAGCAACCACGCCCTGCCCGAGCTTATCTCGAGCTTTGGCTTTGCGGTCTTTACCGAGGATTCGCTTGCGCATCTGGTAAAGCCCGAGCGTCCGATTCGCGTCGTCGATCAGTGGATGTACCACAGCCGTCTGTACGCCGTCGCCCGTTTTGTGACGATGCGCAACGACCTGGACCTGATTCAGCTCAACTCCTTCGGCTGCGGCTTGGACGCCCTGACCACCGACCAGGTGCAGGAGATTCTGGAGGCCAGCGGCAAGATCTACACCGTGCTCAAGATCGACGAGGTATCCAACCTGGGTGCCGCGCGCATCCGCATCCGCTCGCTCATGGCAGCGCTCAAGGACCAGGAGGCCGAGCGCCTGGCCGATGCCACGGCCGCGGGCGAGGCCTACGAGCAAGGCGACGCCGCGCCGGTGGCGCCTTCCACGGATGCCCCTGCGTTCGCGAGCCGTAAGTACACGTTCGAGGCTCAGCGCGAGAGTGCTTCGACCGCGTGGCCCAAGGTGCCCTTTACCGAGCAGATGCGCGAGGAGGGCTACACCATCCTGTGCCCGCAGATGGCGCCGATTCACTTTGACCTGGTCAAAGAGGTGTTCCGCGGTGCCGGCTACAACTTGGAGCTGCTGCCCTCGACCGACCACGATGCCGTCGAGGCTGGCCTGCGCTACGTGAACAATGACATTTGCTATCCGTCGATCCTGGTGACGGGCCAGATTATGGAGGCCATCGAGAGCGGTCGGTACGACCTGTCCAAGACGGCCGTGGTTATCAGCCAGACCGGCGGCGGCTGCCGTGCCACCAACTACATCGCACTCATCCGCAAGGCCCTGCGCGAGAGCGGCCACCCCGAGATCCCGGTGATCTCGCTTTCGGCCGTGGCGCTCGGTGAGGACAACCCCGGCTTTAAGATTACGCCGGCACTGCTTAAGCAGGCAGTCTACGCAGTGCTCTTTGGTGACGTCATGATGCAGATGCTCTATCGTTGCCGCCCGTACGAGGCCACGCCCGGTGCCGCCAACGCACTCTACGAGGAGTACATGGCGCGCGCCCGCAAGTTGGCGCCCAAGTTCAACCGCCACAACTACACCAAGCTGTGCCGCGAGGCCATCCGCGCGTTCGACACCATGCCGCTTGCGGGCGAGGGCACCAAGCCGCGCGTGGGCGTGGTCGGCGAGATCCTTGTCAAGTTCCATCCCACGGCCAACAACCACGTGGTCGACGTTATCGAGCGCGAGGGCTGCGAGGCCGTGGTGCCGGGCCTGCTCGACTTCTTCCTGTACTCCATGAGCAACGCCGAGCTGCAGAAGGACGAGCTGGGAAGCTCTGCCACTACGCGCGCTGGTATGCAGGCGCTCATCAAGCTCGTGGACTGGATGCGCACGCCGGTGGAGGAGATGCTCGAGAAGTCCCGCCGCTTTGAGGCACCCGAGCGCATCGGCACCATGGCCGACAAGGCCCGTACGGTGCTTTCGGTGTGCAACAACATGGGCGAGGGGTGGCTGCTCACGGCCGAGATGCTCGACCTGATCGATCACGGTGCGCCCAACATCATCTGCACGCAGCCCTTCGCGTGCCTGCCCAACCACGTGGTGGGCAAGGCCGTGATTAAGGAGCTGCGCCGTCAACATCCCGAGAGCAACATCGTTGCGGTGGACTACGACCCCGGTGCGTCCGAGGTCAACCAGCTCAACCGCATTAAGCTCATGATTAGCGTGGCCAAGGAGAACATGCGCGCCGGTAAGGGCTTTAAGCTTGAGAAGGTCGCGCCGCTCGCGATGGACGAGGTCACCGGCCAGATGCGTGCCCACGATGGCTGCGTGAGCTGCGGCTCGGTCGACGAGAGTGCCGTGGCGTCGGTCGCTGAGCGCCTGGGACGCGGCATTAAGAAGTAGTCGGCCTACTTCGAGCCGGATATGAGACGAACGGGTGGTAGCCGTACCGGCTACCACCCGTTTTTGCTGTACATATGTTGCGCAAATGACCTTGCTACAGCCTTCCGTGGGCTTGTCCGATTTTTGGGCCGGCTCGGGCTTTGAAGACAAGTTGCTGCAGGCCCAAGGCGATTTTTCGCTCAACGCAGGCCAGCACAGTGTGACCTATCTGCCAAACGACGAGACGACCGCTACGGTCTGGCCATCGCCACCTGCGAGATGGAAGCCGAAAAGTACATCTACCGCGTGTACAAGTACGAGCTGTAGGGCCGCGCTCAGGTTTGACCAATGGAGTATGAAAACACGCCGTTCGCCGATGCCCCCTCCGCGAGTGGCGGCCATATGGTTTGATGTCAGAAACATATAGTTGTCGCCAGCCTGCTGGCGACGTTCCCCCTGATATCGGAGGTTCCAGGTATGTTTCACGCTCCGTTAAGCAACTATCGGCTGGGCTAACATGGGTCGCCGTGCCATTTCGATAGCCCTTGCAGTGGTCTGCCTAGCTGTGCTCTTGGGCGCTACAGGGCTGTTTGCTATAAGCCGAGAAACGTCCTATATGCAGGAATGCGCTTCCGAAGGGTTTGCCATTGACGGTTACTATCGGGACGACAAGACGAGTCTGGAAACCCTGGCCTTTCTTGAAGAGGATAACCATCGGTGGCAACTGGTCGACAAAGACGGCAGCTGCGTTGGCGGGCAGTTTAAGCGTACGGATGACCCCAACATCCTGATAATAAAGAAGGAAAACGGCGAAGAATTCGGCACGGTTCACGTTGCGTATATATCGCGCCGACGCAATCAGGGGCAGATTTACCTAATTAGAAATACTGAGGTGACCCGATTTTATCTTGTGAGCACCGATCCGGCGTTTACGGTGGAGTCTGGCGATGTCGATCCGGACAGTTGATTCACGGCAATAAAACAGCGAGCGGGGCTCGGGTGTGAACTGCACCCCGCAATTTGCTCGTGTCCGTATCGCGTCTGCGCCTCGTCGTAACTTGCGTCCGTGCGAGCATTCATCCCGCGCCGGCATCACTTCACATCGAACTCCACGCGATCGAGCTCGGGCACATTGAGGTCGATGAGTTTGCGGGCGACACGGCGGGCGGGCGCCCCAAGCGCCTCGCCTGTCGTCACATGGGCGACAATCTCGCGCTCGACGATGCCTTCTTCGTCCCCTTCGGTGGCCGAGGTCTCGACGGCGACGGTGTAATCCTTAAA
>DAWBYD010000018.1:0-2247 GCA_052278285.1 Collinsella sp.
CCGCACGCAAAGGAAAGCACTTAATGTGCTTTCCGTCTTGCGCAGGACTGTAGAGCAGGAAACTTAATTACGCGCTGCTCCCCGCCCATGCCGGACAAACCCTCCCTTGTACTTTATCAAGGTAGAGTGTATGATTCTGGACGTTACATGACTCACTTTACCTAACTAAAGTGCCATCAAGGGGGAATACCATGAATACCGATATGTCTCGTCGTCAGTTTGTTGGTCTAGCCGGCTCGCTCGCCACGGTGCTTGGCCTTGGTCTTGTCGGTTGCGGCGGTGGTGCCGGCAAGGGCTCCGCTGCTGGCTCTGCCGCGGCCAAGGATGTGAAGGGTGCTGCGGAGTCCAAGAAGCTCGTGGTGGGCTTCGATAAGTCCTATCCTCCGTACGGCTTTGTGGGCGACGATGGCGAGTACACCGGCTTTGATCTCGATCTGGCCAAGGCTGTTGCCGATAAGCAGGGCTGGGAGGTCAAATACGAGGCCATCGACTGGGACGCCAAGGATACGCTGCTCAACTCGGGTGCCATCAACTGCATCTGGAACGGCTTTACCATGGAGGGCCGTGAGGATGACTATACGTTCTCCGAGCCGTACATGCTCAACGAGCAGGTGCTGGTGGTAAAGAAGGATGCGGGCATCAAGAGCTGGGACGATCTTGCTGGCAAGACCGTGATCACTCAGACCGATTCCGCTGCGCAGGATGTGCTCGAGGGTGACCAGAAGGATCTGGCGGCGACGTTTGCCACGCTCGACACGATCGGCGAGTACAACACGGCCTTTATGCAGCTCGAGAGCGGCGCGGTCGATGCCGTGGCTTGCGACCTTTCGATTGCCCAGTATCAGCTTGCCGCCAAGCCCGATGCCTATACGCAGCTCGACAAGCCGCTGTCCAGCGAGCACTACGCCGTTGGCTTTAAGAAGGGCGAAACCAAGTCCGCCGATGCCGTGACCGAGTCGCTCAAGGCACTCTACGAGGATGGCACGGTCAAGGACCTCTGCAATAAATATGCAGATTACGGTCTGTCTTTCGATAATTGGGTGCTCAAGTAATGTCTATTCAGGTCATGATGCAGATGCTTGGCCAGGGATTCTTGGTCAGTTTGCAGCTGTTTGTGCTGACGCTGCTGGGGTCGATTCCGCTGGGAATCCCCGTGGCGTTCATGCGCATGAGCAAAATTGCGCCGCTTCGCTGGATCGCGCGTATCTATATTTCGGTGATGCGTGGCACGCCGCTCATGCTACAGATGTTCGCCATCTACTTTGCCCCGTACTACGTGTTCGGCATCTCGCTCACGCCCGATTCCAAATGGACGGCATGCGTCGTGGCGTTCATCATCAACTACGCCGGCTACTTTGCCGAGATCTATCGCTCGGGCTTGCAGTCCATTCCGCGCGGCCAATACGAGGCAGCCGAGGTGCTGGGCTACTCGCGCATGCAGACGTTTCTGTATATCGTGATGCCGCAGGTCGCCAAGCGCATTTTGCCGGCGATGGGCAACGAGATCATCACGCTGGTCAAGGACACGTCGCTGGCGTTCGCTATCGGCGTGGGCGAGATGTTCTCGACGGCCAAGGCGCTGGTCGCCTCGCAGGTGAGCATGGTGCCGTTCGCAATCGCGGCGCTGATCTACTGGGTCTTTAACTTTGTGGTCGAGATGCTGCTGGGCGCTGCCGAGAAAAAACTGGATTACTACCATGATTAATTCGGTAATGAATATATCGAACGCACGCAAGGCGTTAGGCGGCAATGAGGTGCTCAAGGATATCTCGCTCGAGGTAAAGCGTGGCGAGGTCGTGGCGATTATCGGGCCTTCGGGCGGCGGTAAGTCCACGCTGCTGCGCTGTGCCACGCTGCTCGAGACGCTCGACGGTGGCTCGCTCTCGTTTGGCGACCTTGCCGTCGCGACGGATGCGGGTTCGGGCGCGGTGTACGCAAAGGGCGATGTACCCAAACAGGCGCGCTCGCGGTTTGGTCTGGTGTTTCAGAACTACAATCTGTTCCCGCACTATACCGTGATGAAAAACATCACCGATGCGCCGATTCGCGTGCTTAAGCGTCCGCGCGAGCAGGCGGAGGCCCGCGCACACGAGCTTATTGCACAGATGGGGCTGACGGGCAACGAGAACAAGGTGCCCTGTGAGCTTTCGGGCGGCCAGCAGCAGCGCGTGAGTATTGCACGCGCCCTGGCGCTCGGCCCGGAAATCTTGTTCATTGATGAGCCGACCTCGGCGCTCGGTCCCGAGC
>DAWBYD010000019.1:0-1615 GCA_052278285.1 Collinsella sp.
GTGCCGCCTAGAGCTCGGCTGCCGTCGATGCGGCGATTCTGGGCCACGATATGGCCATGCAAGGCCGCGGCTTCCGCGCCGGCGAGGGCCTGATCCAAGATACCGTCGAGCAGACGATCGCCAGCATGGGCTATGTGGGTCGTGTGGGTATGAAGGATACCGACATCGAGATCCTAAACATCATGATCGGCAAAACCCAGGTTTGTTAGGACAGTTCGTTGGCTACTTGGTGCTCGTAGAAGGCCTCGATTACGGCGTTGAAATCGAGGGCGAAGTCTTCCATGGTTCCGCGCCAGGTGGCGCTGCCGGGTTTTCCCTGGCCAACATAGGCGGTTTGAATACCGCAGGCGGGGCTGGGGAAGTCGCGCTTGGGATCGTTGCCCACCATAAGGACCTCGTGCGGCTCGAGCCCCATCACCTGAAGCTGCTCGAGATAGTAGGTGGCATCGGGCTTGCAGCGGGTGGTGTTTCCCATGTGCGTCACGAGCTCAAAGGGGGTGTCGGCCAGGTCGCCCCAACCCATGCGGCACTCGATGGCCCCCTGCGGAAAGCTGGGGTTGGTAAAGAGCGCGCAACGCAGCCCTGCGTCCTGTACGGCCTGGAGCGCGGCGTGTGCACCCGGCATGGCGTGGGCGTTAATGACATCGTCGTTCTTGTACGGCAGGACTTCGCGGTCGTAGTAGGTAAACGCCTCGTAGATGAGTGGGTCCGAGAGGCAAATGCCGCACCGGCGCTCGACCTCTTCTTGGTAAAACTCAAGATTGGTGCGGTTGTCCGTGCCTCTGCGGCGATTGGCGTTGAGGTCGACCAGGATGGTGCCGAGGCGTGCCATCGTGCCACCGCGGCTGCGGCGCCCGATATCCGCGAGCATCGAAGAGACATCCTTAAAATAGCGAAGGATGAACGCGTTGAGGTTGATGCTAAGAAGCGTCTCGTCCATATCGAAAACGACTGCTTTGAGCACGCGGGCACCTTTCTCGTAAATTTAATCTAGAGTCGTTGGCTCCGGATACTTTACCCCAAAGCCGAATGCCTGGCTGGTTATCGTCAAGTTGTGGAGACGTGTGTTCATAAGATTACGAAAAAGTCTCCACACGAGTAAAAAATCGCAGTTCACGCTTGAAATCGAACTCATTTCCCCGTAACCTATACGAACGTGATTGCATAAGCGTCACATTAGTATCTGTCGGCTCCCGAGTGTTCCTAAACGTTGTGTGCTTGTCGCACCCTTCTGTAGGTCCTAGCAATCGGGGCCCCGTAGTTCGAAAGGGGTCCACCTTTGAGTGAGATTCAGAACTCGTCCATTTTCTCTCTTGACGATGTCAATGAGGAGGAGATGAACAACCTCATCGACGGTACGATTACCGACTTTGATGAGGGCGATCTCGTTAACGGCACTGTCGTTAAGATCGAGCATGACGAGGTGCTCGTTGACATCGGATTCAAGTCCGAGGGCGTTATCCCGGTCCGCGAGCTGTCCATCCGCAAGGACGCTAACCCTGCAGACATCGTTGCACTCGGTGATCCCATCGAGGCTCTGGTTCTCCAGAAGGAGGACAAGGACGGTCGTCTGGGCCTGTCCAAGAAGCGTGCCGAGTACGAGCGTGCTTGGAAC
>DAWBYD010000020.1:0-4143 GCA_052278285.1 Collinsella sp.
CGGCAGCTGCGGCGCGTTGCGCCTGCTGCCTGCGGGGACTTTGGGGTCGATTGGGGTTGTCTGCACAATTCGCGGTATTATGTTGCGGAGTTTTGAAAGGAGCCGCTGGTGGTCACGACGACGTTTGCTTCGCCTTTGGGCGAAATCTTGCTTGCCGCTGATGGCCGCGGTCTGACGGGACTTTGGTTTGAGGGGCAGGAGCATTTTGGCTCCACGCTTCTCAAAGAAGATCCCGAACATGTTGAAGGCGCCGATGCAGTTTCTGGTGCTGGCGGCATGTCGTCGGTGAGTCCGGCAAATGGTGCGGCGTCTTCGGTGCTTGAGCGTTCCTGGGCTTGGCTGAATGCTTATTTTGCAGGGCAGGAACCTCGGTTTACGCCGCCGTTGCATATGATCGGCACGGCGTTTCAGCGTGAAGTTTGGTACGAGCTGCTTTCTATTCCGCGTGGCGAGGTCGCTACGTATGGCGAGATCGCCCAGCGTGTTGCGGCTCGACATCGTGTACCGGGAAACGAGGCGCCCGTTGTGTCTCCCCGTGCCGTGGGGACTGCGGTCGCTCGCAACCCTATTTCGATCATCGTGCCGTGCCATCGTGTAGTTGCCGCCGACGGATCGCTCAACGGATATGCCGGTGGCCTCGACCGCAAGGAGTGGCTGCTTCGGCTTGAGGGCGCGTACGAGGAGTAACGCCAGGGCACTTTGCATAACTAGGGCGCCGCGAAAGGACGAGTCGCTGTCCCTTCGCGCCCGGCATGCGTCAAAGCGCTCGACATGTGCGCCTTAAGTTTGGCTAAGCCATATCCTGCGTATTTAAAAACGCGCAGGTTGAGCGGCTAAGGCTGCGCTAAGGCGGTTGACGGTGCGCTATTATCGGCAGTATCGAAACCTGTAGAGCCGTGCGCCAAAGGAACAACTATGAAGCTGATGCTTGCCGAGGACGAACCTGGCCTCTCCCGCGCCCTTACCGCGATCCTTCAACATAGCGACTACGAGGTCGATACCGCGCTCGACGGTCTGACGGCACTCGAATATCTACTCGCCAACGACTATGACGCCGCGATCCTGGACATCATGATGCCCGGCATGGATGGTATCGAGGTACTCAAGCGCGCGCGTGAGGCCGGCAAACGCCTGCCCATCATCATGCTTACGGCCAAAAGCGAGGTGTCCGATAAGGTCGAGGGCCTGGACGCCGGCGCCAACGATTACCTGACTAAGCCGTTCGCCGCCAAGGAACTGCTCGCTCGTATTCGTGCCATGACGCGTGCCGCGACGGCAATTGACGCCACGACGCTCAGTGTGGGCAACGTCCGCCTCGACACGGCGGCTTGCACGCTTATAGGTCCCTTGGGCGAGGAACACCTAGCCAATCGTGAGTTTCAGCTTATGGAACTCTTTATGCGCAACGCCGGCACGCGCATGCCCACCGAGCGCCTGATGCTCGATGTTTGGGGCGAGGACGCGCCCGAAGGTGCCAACGTGGTGTGGGTCTATATCTCGTACCTGCGCAAAAAGCTGACGGCGCTGGGTGCCGACGTGGCCATCCGCGCATCGCGCAACCAGGGGTATTCGCTTGAGGTTGTTGAGGGAGACGAGCGGGCGTGAGCGTACGCGCGTGGTGTAAGCGCATGGCGGAGCAGTTTCGTGCTGCCTCGAGCGGTACAGGGCGGGCAAATGCTGTTGACGCATTGGGCCGCCGCCTGCGTCGCAAGTTTATCCTCGTTGCCATGGGCGCCGTGACCGTGGTGCTCACGCTCATCATTGCCGGCATCAACATCGTTAATTATTCGCATGTCTGTAAAATGGTCGATGCGCGCCTGGACTACATCGTGGCAGGCAAGGGCGGCATTGATGGGGAGGATGAGCCCGCCAACGATCTCAGCCAGGATATGGGTGCCGGTAAAGTTGCTGCCGGTAACCGAGAGGTCGTTCGCGTGGGGCATTTTGAAGGTATGACGGCGGAGTCTCCCTTCGACACGCGCTACTTTACGGTGACGCTTGTCGATGGGCAGGTGGTCGATGTCAATACCGCCCGCATTGCCGCGGTGGGCGCCAAGCATGCCGTACGCATCGCTGCAGGACTGTATTCCAAGGGTTTGACCTCGGGCTTTTCTGGTAACTACCGCTATACGGTTACGGTTCAGGGCGACGAGACAACCTATGTATTCGTCGACTGTTCACGCGAGCTTGCAAGCTTTCATTCGTTTTTGAGCGCGAGCGTAGCGATCAGCTGCAATGGCTGGCTGGCGGTATTGGCGATTGTGACGGTGGCCTCGGGTGCTGTAATTCGGCCGATGGTCGAGAGCTATAGCAAGCAGAAGCGCTTCATTACCGACGCGAGCCACGAGATTAAGACGCCGCTGGCTGTAATTGATGCCGCCAATGAGGTACAAGAGATCGAGAGCGGCGAGAGCGAGTGGACGCAGAGCATTCACGAGCAGGTCGCGCGGCTGACGGCGCTGACGGAGCGTCTGGTGTTCCTGGCGCGTATGGACGAGGGTTCGGCCGGCTTTACCATGACATCGATCGATCTTTCGGAGTCCGTGGACAAGGCTGCGGCGCCGTTTGAATCAGTGGCGGTTTCGCGCGGCAAGCGGCTGTCGACTTCGATTGCGAGCGGCGTGCGGGCTCATGCCGACGCTGCAGCGGTAGCGCAGGTGGTTGAGTTGCTGCTGGACAACGCCACGCGCTACGCAAGCGAGGACAGCGTGATTGAGCTGAGCCTGCGCGCAGCCTCGCGCGGTCGGGGTAAGGGCGCCGCCGAGCTTGTCGTATCGAACGCCGTGGACGAGCTGCCCGAAGGCGACCTGGACCGATTGTTTGACCGCTTCTATCGTGCAGACGTATCGCGCAGCTCCAAGACGGGCGGCTCGGGCGTGGGCCTATCCGTGGTGCGAGCCATCGCCGAGGCCCATGGCGGGAGCGCTTCCGTCTGCGGCCACGGCAACCAGATCACCTTCACCGTCCGCCTCTAGAACCTGCCAAATAGGGACAGGTTTATTTTGGCAGGTTTTATCTGGGGAAACGTCGACGGAGGAGGCTGTGGGCTGAGGGTGCGTCCCAGCGTGACGCTGCGGAGTGGGACGCACTTTCCTCTTGGAGCGTCTGGCGGAAACCGTGTCCCAGTTTGAGGCTTCAGAACGGGACGCAATTTCCCCTAGGGGATATAAGATGCGACGGGCCGCGTCAAGATAATTACCGGACGGCCTAGGAGGCGGCTGGTTGGCTGGCTTAAACCTAGCGCGTGAAATGACGTTCCACGCTATTCAGCGCGCTTGATAGGATGACGAACCACAGTCTTAAGTTTCTCCGGTGCACATTTGCGTGGATCGGAGAGATAGATTTCGTGATGTAAACGGGAGTCTGAGAAGTCGGGGACATAGCCCTGCTCGGTCATGTATTCATGCATAGCGTTTACGGTCGCCGGTTCGTTGTCGTAGGGCCCGGTGTGCATGCATTGAACGCAGAGACCCTCGTCAACTTTAAGCAGCTCGACGGCGGAAAAGTCCAGTTTCTTTTTGGTCGTGGCTTCTGCGACTGCCCAGTCAAAGTCATCTTGGGTGACGAAATCGGGTAGGCGGATGCACGAGATAAAGTTGAAATCGTCCTTGCGTACATAGTCGATGTTGCCGCTCGGGGAGTCTTGCCACCAGAAACCCTCGAGCGGCGGTACCACAAAGTCGAAATAGCCCTCGATACTCCTCGAGCCTTTCTTCGACATCTTGACGGTATAGGCGATGCCGTAAAGCAGCGGCAGGGCTTTTTGATACTCGCCACCTTCGGTATTTGGGTCGCCCTTGCCGCGAACGGCAACGTAGCTCATAGGCGGAACAGTTACGATACTCGGCTTGCTTGCAGGTTTGTAGAGCTCCTTGCATTCCTTCTTAAAGTCGAACGCCATGTTGGCCGCCTTTCTGCGTATTGGCCTGCTTAGATAGCGGAATCATATCATAGAAACGAACAGCTGTTCGAATGATTTGGCTGACAGATAGAGATACGTGCGTTGTGTTTGGCGGTCGGCCTGACCCCGTCGATGATTTCTCTGCCTCCCCGGCGCCTCATCTATAGCTGCCGTTTCACCATATAAAACCTGCCAAAATAAGCCTGTCCCTTTTTGGTCGGTGGGAAATGGGTAATACTAAG
>DAWBYD010000021.1:0-7047 GCA_052278285.1 Collinsella sp.
ATGGCGTCTGCCGTGCCCGCATACCAGGCGCCGCCGGTCTGCGTCTCGTACGGCGGCAGGAGCGACACGCCACCGTCACGGCTGTCCAGATCCCACGCCTCGCCGGAGCCTACGTAGGCATGCAGCAGGTAGGGGCGATACTGCGTCAGAACGCCCACCGTGTCGATGCCCGAGTTGGAGCAGTTGGAGAGCGAAAAGTCGATAATGCGGAACTTACCACCAAAGCTAACCGCCGGCTTAGCGATCTTTTGGGTGAGTGCCCCCAATCGGCTGCCCTGTCCTCCTGCGAGGAGCATCGCGATGCATTCTTTCTTACTCATCGATTTCTCCTTCTGTCATCGATGTTCCTAAACCCATTAGCGACGGGCGCGGCGCAACGTCACGCCCGTCGAGTAATGCCGTGCTGGCATAGGGGAGCTCGCGGCCTTTAAGCGTGCCAGATCTCGTCGCGGTACTCGCGAATGGTGCGGTCGCTCGAGAACCAGCCGCTCGAGGCGGTGTTGAGCAGGGCCTTGCGGTTCCAGGTCTCCTGGTCGCCGTAGCTGTTCGTGAGCTTCTCCCAGGCGTCGACGTAGCTGCGGAAGTCGGCCATAACCAGGTCGGGGTCGTTGTTGTTCATGAGCTCGTTGTAGATGCTCTCGAAGTTGCCCGAAAGACCCGCGAAGGTGTCGTCCTTGAGCTCGTCCATCACGCGGCCCAGACGCTCGCGGTCGCCGTTGAGGGTATCCCACGCAAAGTAGCTGTTGGATGCCCAGAGCTGCTCGACCTCGGGGGCGGGCAGTCCAAAGATGGCCGCGTTCTCGCGACCGGCCAGGTCGGCGATCTCGATGTTGGCGCCGTCGAGGGTACCCAGCGTAATGGCGCCGTTCATCATGAGCTTCATGTTGGACGTGCCCGAGGCCTCCTTGCCAGCCGTGGAGATCTGCTCCGAGATCTCGGCGGCGGGGTAGATGAGCTGGGCGTTGCTCACACGGAAGTTGGGGATAAAGCAGACCTTCATGACCTCGTTGACGCGCGGGTCGTTGTTGATGACATCGGCCACGGAGTTAATGAGGCGGATGGTCTCCTTGGCAAAGGTGTAGCTCGAGGCAGCCTTGCCGCTAAAGATGAAGGTCGTCGGCGTCACGTGGAAGTTGGGATCGGCGATGCGACGGTTGTAGATGTCCATCACCTTCATGATGTTCATGAGCTGGCGCTTGTAGGCATGGAAGCGCTTCACCTGAACATCGAAGACGGTGTTGGGGTCAATGACCAGACCGGTCTCGGCCTTAACGTAGGCGGCCAGGCGCTCCTTGTTGGCGCGCTTGGAGGCACCCACGGCCTTCAGGAACTCGGTGTCGTTCTGGAACTCTTTGAGCTTCTCCAGTTCAAAGGCGTCCTTGAGCCAGCCGTCGCCAATGGCCGCGGTCACGAGCTTGGCGTAGGTGGGGGTGGCCTCGGCAAAGAAGCGACGGTGCGAGATGCCGTTGGTCTTGTTGTTGAACTTCTCGGGCGTCAGGGCATAGAAGTCCTTGAGCACGATGTTCTTGATGATGTCAGAGTGGATCTTGGCCACGCCGTTGACGCTGTGGCTGCAGATCACGGACAGGTTGGCCATGCGAATCTCGCCGTCCCACAGGATGGCGGTCTGGCGCAGACGCTCCTGCCAGCCCTCCTGCGTGGTGTCGAACGACTCGTGCCAACGACGGCTGATCTCGTCGATGATCTGGTACACGCGGGGGAGGAGCTTGGAGAACGTGCCGATGGGCCACTTCTCCAGGGCCTCGGGCAGGATCGTGTGGTTGGTGTAGCTCACAACCTGCGTCACGATGTTCCAAGCGTCATCCCACTCGAGCTTCTTCTCGTCGATGAGGATACGCATGAGCTCGGGGCCGCACATGGCGGGGTGGGTATCGTTGGTATGGATGGCCACAAACTGCGGCAGCAGCTCCCAGTTCGCGCCGTGCTCCTTCTCAAAGGTGTCGAGCAGGCTGTAGATGCCGGCCGAGACAAACAGGTACTCCTGCTTCAGGCGCAGCAGACGGCCGTGCTCGCCGGCGTCGTTGGGGTAGAGGATGGCGCTGATGGCCTCGGCCTCGGCGCGCTCGGCATCGGCCAGGGCGTAGTCGCCGCGGTTGAAGGCCTCCAGATCGAAGTGCTCCTCGACCGGCTCAGCGGCCCAGACGCGCAGCTTGTTGACGGTCTCGCCGGCATAGCCCACGACGGGGATATCATAAGGGACGGCCAGGATATCCTGCGTGTCCACCGTGCGGTAGAACGTGCGGCCGTTCTCCTCAAAGCCCTCGACGTGGCCACCAAACTTAATGGTCACGGCCTTATCCTGACGGCGGACCTCCCAGGGATAGCCGTGGGTGAGCCACTCGTCGGTAGCCTCGACCTGGCTGCCGTTAACGATCTCCTGCTTAAACAGGCCGTAGCGGTAGCGCATGCCGTTGCCGTAGCCGGCAATGCCCTCGGCTGCCATGGAATCCAGGAAGCATGCTGCAAGACGGCCCAGGCCACCGTTGCCCAGCGCCGGATCGGGCTCCTGGTTCTCGATGACGGACAGGTCGAAGCCCATGTCGCCGAGCGCCTCGGCGACCATGTCGCGCACGCCAAAGTTGAGCAGGTAGTTGTCGAGCAGGCGGCCGATCAAAAACTCGATCGAGAAGTAGTACACGCGCTTCTTGCCCTCGGCGGTGGCGCGGGCGTCGCTCTTGGTGGCAACGGTGCGTGCCTTCTCGGCCACGAGCTTGGCCAGGGCGTTAAAGCGGTCGAGGTCGCTGGCGGCCTCGACGCTCTTGCCGCTGATGCTCATGACGGCATCGCGATAGAGCTCGGTAAACTCCTGCTTGTTGTCGAAGATCTTATTCATACGTTCCTTCCCCCGGGGATGTTTCTCCCGGAACGGTTATGACTTGTATCCTACGCCCCGGCGGGGCGGGTAATTACAGTGGTAACACCTTTGTTACGCTTTCTTGGCAGGATCCTTAACGGCAGCTGCCTTGGCCTTGGAAGCAGCCTTCTTGGCCGTGGTGGACTTGGCCGAAGCCTTGGCGGCGGGCTTGGCAGCCTTCGCCTTAGCCGGAGCCTTCTTAGCAGCTGCGGCCTTGGGCTTCACCGAGGACATGCGCTTGCGCGTCGCCTTCTTGGGCTCCTCGACCACGGGCGGCTTATAGCTGCTGGGACCGCGGCGCTTAAGCACCACGCCTGCAAGGCCGGGCACCTTAATCTCGATGGAGTCCATCTGCCCGTTCCAGGGATAGGGCTCGCTCGAGCAGGTGTAGGGCTCCTCACCGGCGTATCCGCTGCCGCCAAACTCGGGACGGTCGGAATCGAAGATGACCTCCCAGTCACCCTCGCGCGGCACGCCCACGCGGAAGCTCTCGTAGCTCGCCGGGTCAAAGTTGATCAGAATCACCAGGTCGTTATCGACGTCCTCGCCCTGGCGCACAAAGCTCACGATGGACTGCTTGGAGTTGTCCGCGTCGATCCAGGTAAAGCCGTCGTCGGTGTAGCCGCGCTCGTATAGGGCGGGCTCGGCGGTGTACAGATGGTTGAGCGCCTTGATAAACGCCTGATGATGACGGTGAGTCTCGTACTCCTCGGTCAGGAACCACTGGATGGACTCGTAGTAGCGCCACTCGATAAACTGGCCGATCTCGTTGCCCATAAAGTTGAGCTTTGCACCGGGGTGCGTCATCTGGTAGAAGGCCAGCGTGCGCAGGCCGGCAAACTGGCGCCACCAGTCGCCCGGCATGCGGCCGATCAGCGAGCACTTGCCGTGCACGACCTCGTCGTGGCTGAGCGGGCAAATGAAGTTCTCGGTAAAGGCGTACATGATGGAGAACGTGAGCAGGCCGTGGTTGCCGGGACGCCACGGAAAATCGGTCTGCATGTAGTGCAGGGTGTCGTTCATCCAGCCCATGTCCCACTTGTAGTGGAAGCCTAGGCCGCCGTCCTGCGGCGGATAGGTCACGAGCGGCCACGCGGTGGACTCCTCGGCCATCATCATCACGTCGGGGTAGTGCGCCTCCACGGCGCAGTTGACCTGGCGAATGAACGCGCTGGCGTCCAGGTCCTCCTCGGTACCGTACTTGTTGAACTTCTTTTGGCCGGGATCATCGATGCCAAAGTTGAGGTACAGCATGCTGGACACGCCGTCCATGCGAATGCCATCCACGTGGAAGTTCTCGAGCCAATACAGTACGTTGGAGACCAGGAAGGAGCGGACCTCGCCGCGGGCGAAGTCAAACTTGTGCGTGCCCCAGTTGGGGTGAATCTCGTGCTCAAACAGCATGTGACCGTTAAAGGTGGCAAGGCCGTGGGAGTCGGCGCAAAAACCGCCGGGCACCCAGTCCATAATCACGCCGATACCCGCCTCGTGGCACGCATCGATAAAGTGCATGAGCTGCTGCGGGTTGCCGTAGCGCGATGTGGCGGCATAGTAGCCGGTCGTCTGGTAGCCCCAGGAGCCGTCGAAGGGATGCTCCATGAGCGGCATGACCTCGATATGCGTATAGCCCATGTCGCGCACGTAGTCTACGAGCTCAACCGACAGGTCGTCGTAGGTGTAGAACTCGCCGCGCTGCGCGGGGAAGGGATCCATGGGACCGGGGTAGTTGCCGTACTCGTCTGGCTCGCCCTGTGGCGCGTCGCCGTGGCGCTTCCACGAGCCAATATGCACCTCGTAGATGTTGAGCGGCTGCGACATGTGGTTGTGGGCGGCGCGGCGCTTGAGCCACGTGGCGTCGTTCCACTTGTAGCCATCAAGGGGCCACAGCACGCTCGCCGTTCCCGGAGGGCACTCGGCCTTAAAGGCGTACGGATCGGCCTTGTAGAGCTTTTCGCCCTCGTTGGTCTCGATGAGGTATTTATAGAGCTGGCCCTGCTCGGCGCCAGGAATAAAGCCTTCCCAAATAGCGCTCGTATGCACGGGCACCAGCGGGTTGGCTTGCTCATCCCAGTCGTTAAATTCGCCAATGACATGGACGCTCTTTACGTCGGGCGCCCAAACGCAGAAGCGCCAGCCGCGCGTGCGCTGCTGCGTGTCGGGGTGCGCGCCCATCTTTTCCCAGCTGCGCTCCCACATTCCAATGCCAAACAGATAGACATCGTCCTTGGAGAGCTCCGGTGCGTGCGGAGCCGGTTTGCGGGTTGCGGGCTTTTTAGCCGTTGGCTTTAGCTTTGTATCGCTCACGTTTGATCCCATCATGACGCGGCAGCGTGTTGCCTTGGTGACTAGATGCGAAAGGTCCAAGGCTGCACGAATCGAAGGGACGGCGAAGTTTCTGTGATTCGTTCCACCTCGCGTGCTCGGTGGAACTTTCGGCAGAAACTACGATAACACCTGTGCGTTAGTTTTATGGACGAAAGCAGATTTGCGGGGGCGTTTAATCGGTAAGCGACATGTTTATACCACTGGCAGAATTGCCGTGGTAAAACTCTTGACAGTTTTACCAATTTGGGTTTCAAAATTGTTTGGCTGACGTTTGGTAAAACGTTTTTAGCAGGATGTTTACCATTTGATATCGAAAGGTTCGTTTATGCCCCATACCGCCACTCCCAAGATTGCTTTTATTTTCGATTGCGATGGCACCTTGGTTAATAGCACCCCCGTTTGGGCTTATGCTCAGCCAGAGTTATTGCACCGTCACGGGATTGACGTGACCGTGGATGACTTTACCCAATTTGAGCACCTGTCGCTGGAGGACGAATGCCAGGCCTACCACGACACCTGGGGCATTGGCGCGAATGGCGAGGAGCTCTACCGTGAGCTGAGCGACATTCTGATCGATGGGTACTCCAAGGTGCCGCCGCGCGAGGGGCTCCTGGCATTTTTGGAGCAGGCGAAGGCGGCGGGCATTGCCATGTGCGTGGCTACGTCTACGCCGGCCGAACTGGTGCAGTCCGCACTCGCTGGTGCCGGGCTCGATGCTTACATGGAGTTTGTTACCACGACGGGCGAAGCAGGACGTTCCAAGCAGTTTTCCGATGTGTACGAGCTGGCGCTGCGCCGCCTGGAGGAGCGCCATGGGCACATGTTTGAGCGCGCATGGGTGTTTGAGGACGCCGTCTTTGGCCTAAAGAGCTCTGGGGTCGCTGGCTTTACGCGCGTGGGCATCTATGCCCCGCACGGCCGCATGACGCGCGACGATGTGCGCGCCAACTGCGATATCTTTATCGACAGCTACGAGGAGCTGGATCTGGCCCGTGTGCTTTCGTTTGAGGGATAGGCGAGGTCTGTGGCTTGCAAGGTATTAGTGGTCTGCGGCTCACCCGTGGTGGCGAGTGCGGATCTGTTGCGTGGGCTAGCTGGGAAGTGCGATCACGTTGTCGCCGTGGACCGCGGACTCGACGCGCTACTGGGCGCGGGACTGGGCTGCGATGTATATGTGGGGGATGTCGACACGGTGAGCGACGCAGGTCGTGCGCTGGTCGATGCCGCCACCGATTTTGAAGTTGAGCGCCACGACCCGTACAAGGACTACACCGATCTGGCGCTGGCGCTCGATTCCGTCCGCCGTCGCTGGCCGGGTGCCGAAGTGGTTGCGACCTGCGTCACGGGCGGCCGTCCGGACATGGCGCTTTCCGTACTGGGCCTGCTCGCGGGCTACAAGGGCGCCCCAGTCTGGATTGCCGAAGACGAGATCACGGCCCGTATCCTGCACGGAGGCGAATCCTGGGCCATCGAAGGTGCCGAAGGCAAGACGTTTTCCATCATCGCCATAGCCTCCAATACCGAGGTTAGCGAGCACGGCCTAGAGTGGGAACTAGATCACAGCCCCCTGGGTTTGTTGGCCGATACCGGCATTAGCAACATAGTAAGATCAACTGCAAAGATAACCGTCCATGTCGGAACTGCGATAGCGTATTTGTTGCGTGAGGGTTTTATCGGGACGGTGGGTTAATTGGCTGATTTTGCCGAAGTTAAAATCAGCCAATTCAGCCCCGTCCCAGGAAAACCCGTAAGGCAGGGCAACAGCCCAAAAAAAGTCCTTGCATCCCCGCAAACATTCCCCTATAGTATCTCCTCGTCACGGGGGCGTAGCTCAGCTGGGAGAGCGC
>DAWBYD010000022.1:0-4333 GCA_052278285.1 Collinsella sp.
TCGCGACGCCAGCTATCGCGTGGAGCGTGTACTTAAGCGCTCGTCCGTTGAAACAACCGAGCTCGTGTACTTTGAAGGAACCGGCGGTGGCTCGCTCGGCCCCTTTGTCCGTAAACGCATCGATGCTTCGGCTCAAATCGGCGGGGCATACGAGCGCCTGTTTGCCGCTCAGCGGGCAGGCAGGCGTTTTGAGCACCTGCCCAGAATCGTCGATTGTCGTCGTGTGGGCGACGAGCTCAACGTGGTTATGGAATTCATCGAAGGGGAGACACTCGGGGCGCTGGTGGACCGTCTGGGAGCCACCCCCGATTATGCGCGTGAATTGTATCCTGTCCTTTGCGACGCCGTGGGCGAGCTCCATGCCGGTTTTGCAATGGCGGGGGAGACGTCGGCGCCGGTGATCCATCGCGACCTCAAGCCGTCGAATATCATCGTGACAGGTGCCAACTATACGCCTGATGACGGCCTGACATTTTCATCGCTGGTGATTATCGACTTGGGGATCGCGCGCGTATGGCGCGATGGCGCCGATGCCGACACCGTCAAGTTTGGCACGCGACCCTATGCTCCGCCCGAGCAGTATGGGTTTGGGCAGACGAGTGTGCGCAGCGATGTCTACGCACTTGGGGCCCTGTTGTTCTTCTGCTTGACGGGAGTCGACCCTAAACCAGGGCTCGACATGCGCGAGCAATGCGAGGCATACGGCATTCCCACTCCACTTACCGATGCCGTCTGCATGTCGATGACGCTTGACCCGGCCAAGCGTTTTGCGAGCGCGGAAGCGTTGGGACGGGCGACGCGCGCGGCATACGATCTGAGTCGCCCCGTGCGGCCTCCTGCGCCTGCGCCTGTCCGTACTCCGGCCTCGGAGACGGTGTTGACGCCCCAAGGGCTCCAGAACCCCACAGGGCTTCCTAGGCCTGCCGCCTCCGCTGCATGCGGTCTGCTCTCTCGCGTTCCGGAGTCTCTGGGGCGTATTTGGAATACGCTCGTCTGCTTCTCGCTGCTTGTGTTCTTTGCCGGAAGTCACTTTGCCGTCTTTCACCCCACCGGAGCAAACCAAAGCTACCCGACATGGCTTCTCATAATCGAGTATTTTTTCTTTGTCGATGGCCTTATGGTGCTTATGCATTTTGCGCTGCTCGACAAGCGTCGTCTTCGTCGGCGATTCGCACTGCTCGACAGCTATCGCGGCAAGAAACTCGCGAAACTCTGGCTCAAGGCATTGGGTGTGCTGCTCCTATGCATGATCGTCATAGTCGCGGTTGCCAATGCGACCGGCGTTGTCGATACCTCCGCTACCTAAAAGAAAAGGGCCCCATTGGGGCCCTTTGCAGTTGCACTTAGATGCGGTTCATCTGAGCGGCGACTTTGTTGTACCAGTCCTGCCACGTGGGCGGGCAGTACTTTTTGGCCGCAGCCGGGGTAAGGGTGGAGCCGTAGTTGGCGCCCAGATAGGCAACGTGAGCGGAGATGCCCTCGCTCCAGCTGCCAAAGCTGCGCCAACCGCCGCCACGTGCACTCCAGCCCCAGGCGTTATAAGAATTGGCGCAATAAGCACCCTTGGTGCTCTCGATGCAGGCGATGGCGGGGGACCAACGGGGGTCGACACCGGTATTCCAAGCGGCGACGGCAAAGTTATAGCCCTGGCCTGCCATAGGGGAGCCGGCGAGATAATTGTCGATGCGGCTCGTCCACTCATTAATGAACGAATCGTAATCGGAGCTACCGGTATTGGAGTTGTTCACCGTGGTGTCGATGGTGGTGTTGGTGTTGGTGGCCTGGCTGCTGGAATTGCTGCCGCTTACGCCCTCGCCCGAGAGCTTCTCGGCGGCAGCGGCCTTATCGGCCTCAAGCTTGGCAAGCTCGGCGGCATTTTCCTGCTCGGCTTTTGCCTGTGCCTCGCTGCGGAGCTGCTGGGCCTGTGCCAGCGCATCCTCGGCGTTTTTCTGCTCCGCCTCAAGCTGAGACTTGGCCTGCTGGAGCTCGGCCTTGTTCTGCTCGAGTTCGGTTTGCATGCTATTGAGCTCTTCGATCTCGTCGACGCTCGAGCTCGTGATCTGGTTGGTGTATTTGCAGGTCGTGATGAACTCACCCAGGCTCTGCGCGTTGACCAGGAAGCTCACGATGGGATTGGTGCCCTTCTGATACTTGTACAGATCGCGCATGGCAGAGCTTGCCTTGGCCTGCTGCTCGGGAAGCTTAGCCTCGATTTCCTCGATGCTTGCCTCATTGGAGTCAATCTGCTTTTGCAGGTCATCGAGTTTGGTGCGGGCGTCGTTGTAGGCGCTCGTGGCGGCTTCGATCTTCTGCTGGGCTGCGGAAAGCTGGTCCTGCGTTGCCTGCGAGGCGGCATACGCCGCAACGGGGGAGAGCATCGGCGAGGCCGTCAGCGCAACGGCGAGCGCGGCGCTCGTGATGATACGAGCCGGCTTCGACGCAATGAGCGCTGCGGTGCGATGATTCGAATGCTGCATCCAGTCCCTCTGCAATCAATCGTAGGTTATGGTTCGAACGGTATTCTACTACTGCTTTCGACCTCAACTTGAACCTTAAAGGTTCCAAAGGGTCAAGTTGAACTTGAGGCTTTGGCTTTGACCTGCAGTTATGATGAATTGTTGAGAAACCATAGAGTTCAACTTTAACGTTACGGGGGCCTGTTTAAGAGGAGCTTTGGGCTGTAAAAGCTATCTCAACGTGGGGTTTTACAACTACAGCGTGCCCTCCTGGCGAGCCTGCTCAATCTCTTCGAGCGCCTCGGCGGGGGTGAACGAGCAAGTGCCGTCGCCGAGCTTGACCACCTGGATTTCGTCGCCGGTATGGACCTCTCCGCCCTTTAGCACCACGCCAAAAACGCCCTCGTGGGGAAAGATGCAGTCGCCGGCGAGATAGTAGATGGCACAGCGGGTGTGGCAGACCTTACCGATCTGACTGATTTCGACAAGCACCTCGCTGCCAAGCTTGAGCTGTGTGCCCAAGGGGAGCGAGAGCAGGTTGATGCCCCGGGTTGTGAAGTTCTCGCCAAAGTCGCCCTTGCGCACATCGAGTCCGCGGGCCTGCGCCGTCTGGATGGACTCTGCGGCCAAAAAGGAAACCTGACGGTGCCAATGCCCGGCGTGTGCGTCGGAGGCGAGGCCAAATTGCTCTATAACGGTGTCGTGTCCATCGGCGACGGGCGACTTGCGCGTGCCCTTGTGTGCCGACGTGTTGATCGAGACGATGTGGGCGGGTCCGTTGTAGGCGTCGTTTGCCGTGTACAGGGGAGCGGTCGCTTTCGCACGTTCCGCCAGCTCGCGCCTCGCGGCATTGAGGATGGGATTATCGGTCGGATGGTCTTGGGGCACGTGTGCGCCTTTCGCTCGAGGATGTCAATACGCTGAATCCTACAACAACGGTAGGTTCATTGCCCATTGTCATACAACGGTGAGCGCCGTCTTCGTGCTGGCCTTCGTGCTGGACGATTGCGTCGATTGCCATAGATACGGTGGAGCTTTGGGCGCCGGCGGCTCGGCACGCTAGAATAATTCAGTTGCGCAAAGACCGCCCGTTGTGTGGGCAGTTCATGATAGGAAGTTTCCATGGCATTGCAATTTACAGAGCGCGAGTTCATTCCCGTGCTGCTCGGTGGCGACATCAACGCCTATTCGGTGGCGCGCGCCTTCTACGAGGAGTACCAGGTCAAGAGTCTGGTCTTTGGCAAGTATCAGACGGGCCCCGCGTACCGCAGCCAGATTATCGACTACACGCCCAACGTGGATATCGATACCATGCCCGTGATGCTCAAAACCGTCAACGGCATTGCCCAGGCGCATGCCGATAAGACGATTGTCCTTGTGGGCTGTGGCGACAACTATGTTGCCCTCGTGGCTCAGGCCAAGGATGCTCATGAGCTGGCGGATAACATCGTCGCTCCCTACGCGCCCTACAGCATGCTCGAGCAGTGCCAGAAGAAGGAGATCTTCTACGAGTTGTGCGAGAAGCATGGCGTGCCCTATCCGCACACGTTTACCTTTACCAAGGCGATGCTCAATGCCCAGGGTGAGGCGCCTGCCGAAGTGCTCGACCAGATCGATTTTCCCTACCCGATGATTCTGAAGCCTTCTGACGGCATCATGTGGTGGCAGCACGAGTTCGAGGGCCAGAAGAAGGCCTATGAGATTGCCGACCGCGCCGAGCTGGAACAGGTCATTCGCGATTCGTATGCCAGCGGCTACACCGACGATCTGATCTTGCAGGACCGCGTGCCCGGCAACGACGAGTACATGCGCGTGCTCACCAGCTATTCCGACCGCAACGGCAAGGTGCGCATGCTGTCTCTAATACACATCTCCGA
>DAWBYD010000023.1:0-7396 GCA_052278285.1 Collinsella sp.
GCCATCACGCGGACCAGCGGCTCGGTACCGCTCGGGCGCACCAGAATGCGGCCGCGGCCGTCAAGCTCCTTATCGGCAGCAGCGACGGCATCCCAGATGGGCTGACAATCGTCCAGCCCAGCCTTGTTGTCGGAATGCACGTTGACGAGTACCTGCGGGTACTTCTTCATGATGCCGGCAAGATCGGTGAGGGTGCGACCGGTGCGCTTGAGCACGGCCAGCAGCTGCAGAGCCGTCACCAGGCCGTCACCGGTGGTGTTGTGCTCCAGGAAGATGATGTGGCCGGACTGCTCGCCGCCGATGACGGCGCCGTCCGCGAGCATGCGCTCCAGAACGTAGCGGTCTCCCACGGCGGTCTGAACCATCTCGAAGCCCTGCTCCTTCATAGCGATGGAGAAGCCCAGGTTGCACATGACGGTCGAGACGATCTCGGAGTTGGCGAGCTTGCCGCGAGCGGCGAGGTCGGAGCCGCAGATAGCCAGGATGTAGTCACCGTCGATCTCATTGCCCTCGCTGTCCACGAACAGTACGCGGTCGGCGTCGCCGTCGTGGGCCAGACCGATGTCAGCATGGGTGCGCAGCACGAGCTCGCGCAAGGGCTCAAGATGAGTGGAGCCACACTCAACGTTAATGTCAGTGCCGCAGTAATCGGTGTTGATGGCATGGACCGTGGCGCCCAGGCGCTGCAGCGCGGCGGGCGTGGTCTGGCACGAAGCACCGTGACCGCAGTCGACGGCAACGACCAGGCCATCGAGCCTCAGGCCATCAAGCGTGTCGATGGCGTGGTCGACGTATGCCTTGCGAGCGTCCTTCATCTTGATGATGTGGCCCACGCCGGCACCGGTCGGCAGCGTATCGGCAGCCATGACTTCCTCGGACATGACCCAGGCGCTGATCTCTTCCTCGACAGCATCGGGAAGCTTCATGCCCTTGCGGCTAAAGAACTTGATGCCGTTGAACTCCGGCGGATTATGCGAAGCAGAGATGACGATGCCGCCGTCGAGCTCGTTCTGAACGGTGAGCAGCGCCACGGCAGGCGTGGGGATGACGCCGCAGCAGTGCGGACGGCCGCCCTCGGCCATAATGCCGGCGGTCAGAGCACTCTCGAGCATGGTGCCCGAAAGGCGCGTGTCACGGCCGATGCAGATGTCCGGACCAAGAAACTTGGTCGCCGCGCGGCCCAGGCGAAACGCGAGGTCGCACGAAAGATCGGCATTGGCGACGCCACGGACGCCGTCGGTACCGAAGATGTTCTGGGGCATAGGATCGCTCCTTCCCTAGCAGGCGATATGCAACCGCCCACCCTAGTCGAAAAAGAAAAGCGGGACCCGCCGAGGAATCGGCAGGCCCCGCTTGTACATTGTATCTCGAAAGGAGATAAAACCTTAGCGCTTGGAGAACTGGGGAGCGCGGCGGGCCTTCTTGAGGCCGTACTTCTTGCGCTCGACCACGCGAGCATCGCGCGTAAGGAAACCGGCCTTCTTGAGGTCAGCACGGTAGTCGCCAGCGTTCAGAAGAGCGCGAGCGATGCCCAGGCGCAGAGCGCCGGACTGACCGGAGATGCCGCCGCCATCGCACAGAGCGATAACGTCGAACTGACCGGCGGTGTCGGTCACCTTGAAGGGAGCAAGGGCGTTCTCAACGAGCTGATGACGGCCGAAATACTGCTCGGCATCACGCTTGTTGATGGTCACCTTGCCGGTGCCGGGGACGAGACGGACGCGGGCGACGGCGTTCTTACGACGGCCGGTACCCTGGTAGACAACGGTGTTCTCAGCCATCTTTAAGCCTCCAGCTCAATCTTCGTGGGGTTCTGGGCAGCATGCGGATGCTCGGCACCAGCGTAGACCTTAAGCTTGGTCATCTGGGCACGGCCGAGGGTGGTCTTGGGCAGCATACCGCGAACGGCGCGCTCGATGACCTTCTCCGGGTGCTTCTCCATAGCCTGGCGGAAGCTCTCAGCCTTGAGGCCGCCGTTGTAGCCGCTGTGGCGATAATAGGTCTTCGTGTCGGCCTTGTTACCGGTAAGCTGGACCTTATCGGCGTTGATGACGACAACGAAGTCGCCGCAGTCGCTGTTGGGCGTGAACTGGGGCTTGTTCTTACCGCGCAGGATCATTGCGATCTGGGTGGCAAGACGGCCCAGGACAGCACCATCGGCGTCGACGAGAACCCAGTTGCGCTGGACCTCGCCCTGCTTGGCGTAGTGAGTCGATTTCGAAATCACTTAGACTCCTCCATGTACAGTACGTGTTGTTACAGAGATTCACGGGGCTCTGCAAGTAACCCGTCCATATTACCCCGCTCGCCGTACGAGTCAACAGGTATTTTGGCTCCGACCAGAGTTTCTGCACATGTCATCCACGAGCCGTGATTTTCCAGCTCTTTAGCTGTTGTCATTTTTTGATAGTTCGCCGTCGTTAGCGCTCAACGAACTCTTGGATTTCCGCGAGCAGGCGCTTCGCCTCCTGACGGCCCTGGATATACAGGTCCAAAAGCTTTGCCGAATCGTGCTCGACATGGCCGACCTCGACCGGCTTTTGCGGAGCGACGACCAACGCACGGCCCTCGCACTCATACTTCCACAGGTGCATGCGCTGGATGTTGTAGCGGTCGTGGCGCGTCTCGATAGCCTCGAGCAGATAGGGGTAGTCGGCATAACGCGCACGCGCGGCGGGCATAAACTCGTAGGGCTTTTTCTCGTACGAGCGGTTCTGCGTGACAATGACAACCGCGCGATCGAAGCCCGCCTCCTCCAGCACATGCTCGATGGGGACCGAATCGGCCACGCCGCCGTCAACGTATTTGTGCCCGTCAATCTCGACCGGCGGCGTCACCAGCGGCAGCGACGTCGAGGCGCGCACGGCATCGAGGTCAAGTACGGCGCTTTTGACCGGCAGGTAGGCAGCGGTTCCAAACAGCATGTCCGTCGCGACGGCGTACATCTCGATGGGGCTCGCGTCGAACGTCTCGTTGTCAAAGGGATCCAGGCGGTCCTGGACATCGTTGAAGATAAAGTCGTAACCCACAATAGAGCCCGTGGACGCAAACGATGCGGCGCCCATGAAGCGGCTGTCGTTGCAGAAAGCCAGGTTGATGCGGTTGGCACGACCGATCTGGTGCGACTTGTAGTTCACGCCGTTGAGGGCGCCGGCCGATACACCGTAGACAGCCGGAATCTCGACGCCAGCCTCCATGAGAACGTCGAGCACGCCCGCGGTAAACTGCCCGCGAAAACTACCGCCCTCCAGGACGAGCGCGACCTTGCCGGCGTTCTTTGCCTTATCTTCTGCAGTCATATTGACCTCCTGCGATTGCGTTTTGGCTTTCTTCTACCCAGTTTTGGGATGGCGAGAGCGCAGGTTTTTTGAGGCGGCAAGTGAAGCGGAAAGTGTGTCCCAGTTTGAGGCGAGATTCCGGGATGCGCTTTCCGCTTGGACCGCCGCTGGGAAAGCGCGTCCCGTTCTGAGCGCGGATTCCGGGATGAACTTTCCGCCTGGGCCGCCATTGGGAAAGCACGTCCCACTCTGCGTCACTGAGGCGTTTTCTTTACGCTCGCGCCCTGCACAGAGTTCGATTCTCCGCGGTGCGGACCAGAAATAAAAAGGCAGGTAGATATGAGTATCTACCTGCCTGTTGCTTATGGTGGAGGCGCGGAGAATCGAACTCCGGTCCACGAAAGCCCCCTGATTGGCATCTCCAAGCTCAGTCGCTGGTTTAGTCTCGGACGCTTTGCGCGCAGCGACACGCTCGCGGCGTCCTAACCGGTTTGGTCTTAGCCTGCGCCATACCGATTACGTGCGCAGGAGCATTCCCCTAAAATGACGTCGCACCGGTGGCGGGGAAATCACCGGGTTGACGCGCCGCTATAAACTAAGCAGCGAGAGCCATAGGCTCAAAAGAAGAGTTGTTGTCAATTCAATTTGACGGTACCCCTGTTTAACGAGGCGAGGAGACCTCGGCTTGCTTCCTCTCTCAGAGCTATCGTGTCGAAACCAGTCGCCCCCGAATGTTGGGAAAGTCTGGATGGTATCGGGCCTGCAAACACCCGATAACCGTCGACTTTTCAAGGAACATGCGGGGCGAGCCCCGCTTGTGAAGTGTTATCTTACCACGTTCTGAAAGCGGACAGCTGTTCTATGCACGAGCTGTGAAGACCCCAATGTGCGCCGCACTTCGCACTTTTGCTACCGATCGCGTCACGTATATTTTCGCCAAGCAAAATTGACCCGTCGAAAGGACCGTTATGGATACCAAGCAGCAACTCGTCAATGCCCTCGCAGGCCTAGGCTCAACCATTACCGAAGCTATGGATGTCATCGAAGGCTTTGTCCCCTGCGGACATCCCGCCCTCACGGTATCGAACGCACTCGTCGCGCTGGACGCTGACGATGATGCGGCTCTCGCCCAGCAGTTTGAGACCGTTGAGGGCTTTATCGACCACGTGAGCGAAAACCGCGGCGTGACCGCCTACCACGGCATCGAGGTCGAGCTCGCGGGTCCCAAAGCCGATCTGTTCGCAGCAATCCGCGAGGTAGGCGCCCTTATGCAGACCGCAGGCGTCAAGAACACCCAGGTCAACGAGTGGGTCTACCGCAGTCTGGCAGCACTAAACGATTCCGACGAAAAGGCAGCCGAGCAGCTCGCAGAAAGCCCCACCATTAAGGCCGAGCTTTTGTAAATAGCAGACGCGGGCTCCTTGGCGCATTGTCGTCCAAGAGGCCCGCAACTAGTTCGCGTCAACCGATAGCCGCGCCGCCGCGTTCGGCCAAAGCAAGAATCGGCATTATTTGGCGCGGGGTCTTCGCTGCAAGATCGGCATGTTCGAGCAGCTTGCGATCGTTGGTCACCAAGTAATCGACCTGCGCGCGCTTGCACGCGGCGAGTACCAAGTTGTCCTCGTAATCGCGATGGAGCGCTAAGTATTTGTCGGCCAGCCAAAGGTCCGATGCATCTGCACCCACGGCCGTGGCGTTTTCGGTCATGTTCCGAACAAACGCCAACGCCGCATCGCCAATTGCACGGGCAGATGCCTCGTCGAACGCTCCCCCGCTGGCAAGAACGCTACGCTTCAGCTCGTGTTGGACAACGTACAGCACGTCCTTAGCGATATGCACCGGGAAGAACAGCAACGCCCCCGTCTCCGTCGCCCGCCCAATAAACGCACGCGCGGCAAGCGACTCGGCATGGTCGACGCAAAACGAATCAACCCATACGTTGGCGTCCACCATTATTTTGAGGGAAGCCCCGCTCACAGGATCATCCCCTTTTGGCGATAGCGCTCGTCCATGGCTTCGGAATAGATTGTGTCCCAATCGCGATCGTCGGACACGGACGACGTAGCGATGCCCAGGTCCGCGTAAAGCTGATCCGCCGCCGCCCATGATGTGGCGAACGGAGTATCGGACGCGACGGTCTGTTGCCGGCCATCAACGGCAAACAGTACTTCCTCACACTGCCCGCCACCCTGTGCGACCTTGGCCACGACCTTTTTGATGAGCTCGGGCAGTGACCCGCCCGAAAGCCGCAGCGCTTCCTCGGCACGGTTCTTGACCTGGCGATCCACGCGAACGTTCACCTGCGCCATGCTGCCAACGGTAGCCATCTCAACCTCACCTTCAGCGTTTGCTAGCCGTGCTAGCATGAGCATATATCTGAGCTAACATCTCGTCAAACAAAAGAAGGCCTGCACCCTGGCGGCTGCGGTGCCGCCCGAATGCAGGCCATATACTCAATCGAAAACGCTAACGCAGGTACGCCTTCGCGTTGCCCAGGCTGTAGGCAATCGTCGAGCCGTTGTGCAGCAGCGACGACGTCTGCGGAGTGATCATGCCGGTAATACCCAATGCCAACAGCGCCGAGTTGGTGAGCATCACCTTGGAATACGAACTCGTCAGACGGTCGATAAGCCCCTGACTCATGCGGCGCAGGCGCACGATCGCGGCCAGATCCGTATCGGTCAGGATGATATCGGCGACCTCCTTGGCGATGTCGCTTCCACCGCCCATTGCCAGCCCCACGTCGGCCAAACCGAGCGCCGGCGAATCGTTGACGCCGTCGCCCACCATGGCAACGTGGCGCCCCTCGCCCTTAATGCGCTCAACATACGCGTACTTGTCCTCGGGCAGCAGCTCGGCCTTAAACTCGTCGACACCTGCCTCGCGAGCAATGCGCTCGGCTGTGCGCTCCGAGTCGCCCGTGAGCATGACCACGTGCTTAACGCCCAATGCATGCAGGTCGGCAATAGCCTCGCGGACCCCGGGCTTAAGCGGGTCCTCGATGCCGAGCACGCCCACAACGGTGCCGTCGACCGCCAGATACAGCGGCGACAGGCCCTGCATCTGGGACTCAATGCGCTCCTTAATGTCGGACTCGAGTTGCGCGCCCTCATCCTCAAATACAAAGTGCGAGGAGCCGATGATGGCGCGACGCCCTTCGATGGACGAAGCGATGCCGTGCGCCACGATGTACTCGACGGCAGCATGGCGCTCGCGGTGCTCGAGCCCGCGCTCACGTGCCGCATTGACCACAGCGCGCGCCACCGGATGCGGGAAATGCTCCTCCAGGCAGGCAGAAAGGCGCAGGACCTCGTCCTCGCTCCAGCCGTCGGTCGTGAGCACGCAAGCCAGGCGCGGCTGCGCCTCGGTCAGCGTACCGGTCTTATCAAACACAATGGTGTCGGCCTTAGCAAACGACTCAAAATACTTAGCACCCTTGACCATAACACCCATCTTGGCGGCATCGCTCATGGCGGTCATGACGGCAACGGAACCCGTGAGCTTGAGCGCGCACGAGTAGTCGACCATCAGCGCCGCCGAGGTCTTGATAAGGCTGCGCGTGGTGAGCGCAACCAGGCCCGCGAGCAGGAAGTTCCACGGGACGATCTTGTTGGCGAGGTCTTCCATGTGCGACTGGCCCTCGGACTTGAGCGAGTCGGCCGTCTGCACGAGCGAGACGATCGAGCGCAGCTTGGTCTGCGCCGTGTTGGCGCGCACGCGCACCAAGATGCTGCCGGCTTCCACGACGGTACCGGCGAACACGGCGTCGCCCACGCTGCGCTCGACGGCCAACGGCTCGCCGGTCAGGGTCGCCTGGTTGACCATAGCGCTCCCCTGCTCGACAACACCGTCGATGCAAATGGACATGCCAGTGCGCACGGCGACCAAGTCGCCGGGCTCAAGCTCGGTGGCGGCAACGCTTGCCTCGGTGTCGCCGACGACCTTTTGCGCCTTGTCGGGCACATCGAGCAGCGAGTTGATGAGCTCGTTTTCGCTCATGGCGCGGGTGTAGTCCTCGAGCAGCTCGCCCACGTTGAGCAGGAACATCGTCTGGCCCGCAGTGTCGACATCACGCTTGACGAACGAAATGCCGATGGCCGAAGCGTCGAGCACAGGAA
>DAWBYD010000024.1:0-13347 GCA_052278285.1 Collinsella sp.
ACCTGGTTTTCCATAAAGGAAACGCCCTTGCCCTTCACCGTCTCGGCGATAATGGCCACAGGCGAGGCACTCACTTTGCGAGCCTCGGCAAAGGCCGCGGCAATCTGCGCCATGTCGTTACCGTCGGCGAGCTCAATCACATGCCACTTAAAGGCGCGGAACTTGTCGGCAAGCGGCATAGCCGAGTTAACTTCGTCGATACTGCCGTCAATTTGCAGGCCATTGTGATCGACGATAGCGACGAGGTTATCCAGGTCGTGGTTGCCGGCGAACATGGCCGCCTCCCACACCTGCCCCTCCTCGCACTCGCCGTCGCCCAGCAGCGTGTAGACGCGGTAGCTGTCACCCCAGTGCTTTGCAGCGAGTGCCATTCCAACCGCGGCGGAGATACCCTGACCGAGCGATCCGGTAGACATGTCAACGCCCGGCGTGTCATTCATATTGGGATGGCCCTGCAGTCGGCTGCCGATATGACGGAGCGTCTCGAGCTCCTCCTTGGGAAAGAACCCGCGCTCGGCGAGCACGGCATAGAGTGCCGGAGCGCAGTGTCCCTTGGAGAGCACAAAGCGGTCGCGCTCAGCGCGGCTCGGATTTGCCGGGTCGACATCCATTTCCTCAAAGTAGAGGTAGGTCATAATGTCGGCGGCGCCAAGCGACCCGCCCGGATGCCCCGACTTGGCGGCATGGACGCCCGTGACAATACCGCGGCGAACCTCATTGGCAATCTTGGCCAGTTCCTGATCGGTCATGGAGTTTCCTCTCTTGAGCACGCCGGCCCGGCATAACAAATGCTGGGCCGGCAGAACCATCGTTACTGTGCCTCGACGACCTTTTTCCAGTCGGCCTCGAACGAGGCAAGGCCCTGGTCGGTCAGCGGGTGATGCAGGCATTTCTTAAGAGCGGCCATGGGGACGGTCGCAATATCGGCACCGAGTAGTGCCGCCTGGGTCACGTGATTGGGCGTGCGGACGGATGCGGTGATGATCTCGACGGTGTCGTCGACGTTCTTACCGGTCCAGTCATAGTTCTTGATGCAGGTCACAACGTTGTCGAGCTGCGAGATACCGTCCTCGGCGATGTCATCGAAGCGTCCCACAAACGGGCTGATGTAGCGGGCGCCGGCGTTGGCGGCCATCAAGGCCTGGGTCGGCGAGAAGACGAGCGTCATGTTGACGCGCACGCCCGCATCGGCCAGCGCGCGGCAGGCGGCGAGGCCGGCCTCGCAGACGGGGAGCTTGACCACAATGTTGGGAGCCAGGGCGGCAAGACGCTTGCCCTCCTCGATCATGCCCTCGGCAGTAGTCGCGGTAGACTCGGCAGACACGGGCAGACCCTCGCAGAGCTCAGCAATCTTGAGCATATGGAGCTCAAAGTCGGCGAGCTTACCGCCGGTTTTGGCGTACAGGGACGGATTGGTGGTGACGCCGGCAAGGCAGCCCCAGCTCTTGGCCTCGGCGATCTCGTCAAGGTTGAACTTTTTATTATGTATAATAAGTACTTAACTTAGTTTAACCATGTTAATGAACTGAGAGCTTATTATTCCGTTAGACTAAGCGTTGTCCGATGAATTGATGTTTGGTCAGGTGAGAAATGTTTGCCGTTGAGAGATGCCTCTACCCGAGAGCAGACGGGGACACGATGGACGGCTGGATCATCAACCATACGGACGCCTACCCCTTCTGGGCCAACAAGTTCCTACACAAGATGAGCATGGGCTCGCCCCAGACAGCGAGGCAGTACGCCTACAAGCTGTGCAAGTACCTCAACTACCTGCAGGACTGCTGGCACATCGGCTACGCCGACGCGACCGCCAAGCACCTCACCAGCTTCTTGCGCTTCCTGCAGTTCGGAAACGTCATCCCGTTCGTCGGCGCAGTGGAGGGAAAGAGGTCCGGCTTCACCGTCAGGGGCTACTACACGGTCGTGGCCAGCTTCTACACCTTCCTGCGCTCCCAGGGCAGGGAGGTCAAGATGGAGGTCGCAGAGGAGAAGAGCGGGGAGAACCCGCACTCCTTCCTCTACGGCCAGGGAATCGCGCCCACGTCGCCGCGCTATGTCGCCGAGACGTCCTTTGTCAGCGGCAAGCCGCCTGTGGACTACGAGAAGTGGTACACGGACGAGCAGGTCGACGCCATCCTCAGCAACCTCCGCACCTACCGCGACAAGGCAGTCTTCTCCCTCTCGCTCGACGGCCTTCGCATCGACGAGATCCTCTCCGCCCAGATCGACCTCTACCGCGCAGACGAGGGCACATTGAAGCTGTTCCGCAGCAAGGGAAGGCGCGAGGGCGAGGGGCGCGTCTGCGTCTTGTCGGAGCGCTCGCGGCGCCTGCTGGAGGAGTACCTCTACAACGAGCGCAGCGCCGTCGAGGGGAAGCTGATCGATTCCGGGTCGCTCGTACCGACCGAGATCTTCCTCAACCTGCGCGAGCGCGAGGGCAGCTTCGGCAAGCCGATGGCCTACCACAACGCGCTCGAGATCATCAAGCGCGCCGCCAAGCACGCCGGCCTCGACCCCGCCAAGGTGCGCACCCACTCCGGCAGGAGCACGAAGATGGAGGAGCTTCTCAGGCAGCAGGCCCTAGACCCCGCCTCCCTTACCGACAACCAGATCCTGGACATCATGGGCTGGAAGAGCATGGGGTCTGCCGAGCCCTACAAGAACAGGCAGGACAGGGTGACCGCCGTCGAGAACTGGAAGAGGCTCGAGGCCGCCAAGGAGCAAAGGCACGCCGATGATCAGACAACCTGAGGAGGCGCTCGAGCACATCAGGGAAAGCGCCAGGAGCGGGAAGCGCAACAACCTTCGCACCCATGTCGCCAGAGCAGCCACGGCATGCGACCTCGCCTCCTTGGCCGCTTGCATCGAGTCGCGCTCGCTGCTGTCTCTCTGCAGCGACCTGAGGGAGTCGATGAGTCCGCAATCCTTTCCGACCTTTTGCGCGGTCGCGCTGACCGCCATGTTCTCGGAAGAGGAGCTGGGCGACTACTTCTTCGACGTGCTCGTCTCCATGCACGAGGACGAGGCGGCCTGGGTGAGGCGCGACATGAAGAGGCTCTACAGGGAGATAACGGGGTCGGTTTACTGTCTCAATCACATGACGACCAACCCCTTGCCCCGTATCTATCACGACGCGTACAGGAGGCGCTTCTACCTGCGCTATCGCTTCCCGGTTCAGATCAGGGACCGCGCCGTCGAGGCCATCGAGCGCCGGGAGCCCCTCGCAGCTGTCTGCAGGGAGTTCGAGGAGAAGTACCACGGGAGCTTCCATGACTCCTTTTTGATGTGGCTCGACAACGCGGTTGTCGAGGAGGTGGGCGAGGAGGCGTTCGCGGCGTACGTGCGCGACATGGTGGAGCAATACGCCTCGGGGTTGCCCGGGCGCTGCTATCTCCACTTCAGCTACGAGCGCCTGACCACGTACATCTTCGGGTACTCCAGGCTTCCTGTCTCGGAGTTCCGCAAGTACAAGGCGATAAGGCCCCACTCCGGCTGCGACAGCTACCGCAGGCTGAACGAGATACTCGCCAGGGAGATGCTGCCCTACACGTACGCCGTGACTCAGAACCGCACCGCCGTCTACGACTTCTTGGATCTCAGCGCTGAAGAGCGGGCCTGCTACGACGAGAAGGCTGTCAAGGTCGACAGGAGCTTCGTCCCCGCCGGCCTTCTTGCCGCAGGCGACTCCCAGTTGGCGGTGCCGGAGCTGCCGGGGGGCGTCAGCTTCGAGGAGCTCCTCGGCGCATGCGACGCCTTCTTTGCCGGCAAATACCTGGCACCAGACTCTCCGAGGGGGCCGATCTTGCCCCTCCACAGATTCCGTCGCGACTTCAAGGAGCACTTGGCAGCCGAGGACGCGAGGATGTGCGCGGCATTCAGGATGACGAGGCGGACCCCCGCCCTCGCCAGCGCCTTCGACGAGCATCTCGAGGGCAAGATCGCCGGCCTGCGCAGGCTAATGTTCGACGGCAACGCCGACGATGTGGCCAGCGACAAGGCGGAGGTGTGGATCTACATCCCCAAGGGGGAGACGTTCACAGGAAGGTCGGTCGACTTCTCCTCGCTGGGAAGCGCGGGCGCCTTCCAGCAAGACGCGAGGGAGTTCCTGAGGTCTCTCTACCGGAGGGCAGCCTCGGCTGACAACCCCCGCGCATTGGGGCGGATCCCGGAGGCGATGGGCGACCTGCTGCGCGTGCTCGCGATCCTCGGCGGCGAGTACGGCATCGCCCGCCCGGAGGACGTGGGTGAGCTGCATATCCTTGCCGTGCTCTCGCATCTGAGCAAGGAGGGCCTTGCACCGAGCACGCTCAGCGGGTACCTGTGCAGCTGCAGGGCCTTCTTCCAGCACCTCGTCGCCTGTGGGCGCCTGGTACTGGACCCGACCGCGAACCTTGCGGTCAAGAGAGGTTTCGACTGCTCCAAGTTGACCCCGGAGATCCCCGAGGACATCCTCGCCTTCCTTGAGGGGCACATCGACGAGCTGGGGTCGAGCGCCTGCAGGCTGATGTTCAAGCTCGCGATGGAGACCGGCTGGCGCATCTCCGACATCAGGTGCATCCGCGTCGAGGACATCACGGCCGAGGACCCCGCCAGCGGCATGCCGCAGGTGAGGGCGAGATCCCCCAAGACCGCGGCATCCAGGATAAAGCGGCGCCTCGGCGACAAGATCTTCGCCGTCATCTCGCCAGGGCTCCACAGCGAGATCGAGGCCTACATCGAGGAGACCTCCGCCCTCAGGGAGATGTATGGGGTCGAGACGTTCTTCTTCTCGATCGACACCGGGGTGAGGGGAGAGTATTCCGCAACGCCCTTCACCAACGCTGTCACCCGGCTCCTCGAGAGGTACGGCATGCAGTCGATCGTCGAGGGCTGGGAGGCGTTCACCTCCAGGCAGACCCGCAAGACGGTCGCCGTCGAGCTCGTCAGCTCCGGCGCGCCCCTCACTGCCGTCCAAAAGCAGCTCGGTCACGTTGGCCAGGGCACTACCGAGCGCATCTACGCCGAGGTGAGGATGAAGAGGATCGCAGAGCTGAACAGCGAGTTCTTCCAGCAGAGGTTCAACCTCCTGATCGAGAGCGGCAGGCTCGACCTGTACACGGAGGAGGAGCGCCGCTGGCTCTACGTCGACTTCTGCACCAACCGCCGCAACGTGGAGCTGGGCGTGTGCTCAAAGCACCCCTCGGAGGGCAGGTGCGCCGACCTCGGCAACATCAGCTGCGCGTCCTGCCCCAAGCTGTGCACGGGAAGGGCCTTCCAAGCACGCTGGCAGGAGCTCTACGAGGACTCGTCGAGGCTGCTGGCGCAGTTCGAGGCCAAGTACGCGGAGCTGGACATCCCGATGGACGAGTACGAGGGCTACACCGAGTACGCGCAGGAGAGAACCCTGAACGAGCGCTACAGGGCGGTGCTCGACGCCATAGAGGAGGGAGTCACCCATGCCTGACAGCCCTCTCTTCCCCACATCCGGGTCCGCGGCCCTCGAGCCAGTCGTCCTCTCCAACACCGTGTCCGTCACCGACGAGCAGGCAGCCAAGATGCTCGCAGACTACTGCTCTGCCCCGAGCTTCAGCGACGACGTCTGGCAAGCCGACAAGGTGAAGCCCGACAAGAACGTCAAACCGAGCTCGCGCAACATATATTTCACGGGTATCTCGAACGAACACCTCAAGAAGGAGGCCAAGAGATGGGCGCTGACGAGGCTTGTGAAGGGCCGGGCCCCCTCCACCATCGACAAAGACATCAACGGCGCCATCGGCCGCTACGCGGGCTTCATCCCGAGCAGCTGCGAGAGCTTCGCAGAGGCGCCGCCAGACGCGCTCGTCGCCTTCCACACCTGCCTCTTCTCGGGCGAGCAGAGCGTCTCCCTGGACAACCGCCTGCACCGCTGGAACACCCTCAAGGCATTCGCGAGGGAATCTGGCTTCACCGACATCAGCTCCGCCATGCAGAGGTTCGTGCTGGAGAGGGCCCCTGCCCACGTCAAGAAGGAGGACAAGTACATCCCCGACGAGGTGGCCGACCAGCTCGACGTCATCTTCATGCGAGACGGCATCCCGCTGGTCTACAGGTGCGTCTACTGGATGCTGCGCCTGATCCCCAACCGCATCACGGAGGTCCTCAGCATGACGGTCAGGTGCCTGAAGCAGCTCAGCGCAGACACCTACACCCTGACGATCCCGTCCTTCAAGCAGTCGGGGCCCTACGTGCCGAGCGACATCAAGCTGATCGAGGTCAGGTACGAGGGAATGGGGAAGCTCCTCGTCGACCTGGTGGCGGCCCAGAGGGACGAGGTGGTGTCGCATCTCGGCAGCGACGCCGAGCTCCTCTTCACCTCGAGGACCTACAGGCTCATGAGAGACCCGAAGACCGGTGGGAGGCGCTACAAGCCGCACGGGTCGGCGTTCAAGCCGAAGAAACAGGGAAGCTGCAACCGCTTCTTCGCCCGACTTTGCGAGTACAGGGGCCTTCTCGACGAGCACGGCGAGCCCTACTCACCGACAACGCACCAGTTCCGCCACAACGCCATCAGCGACCGCATGAACTCGGGCCTCTTCCGCGCCATCGACCTGCTGCCGCTCACCGCCCACCACAACACCAAGATGATCGAGCAGAGCTACACCCACACCTCCGTCAAGGACCTGCGCAAGGACGACCCCGTCGTGTTCAGGGGCAGGATCATCAACACAGACGACCCAGCGCGCTTCGACAGGATCTTGGCGAAACCCTTCGCCAAGAGGGTCCACAGGATCGGGCTGTGCTCGGACGCCAGGGGCTGCAGCGCCGACAGGTCGAGGTGCCTCAGCTGCAGCTACCTCGTCCCCGACGCCGACGACCTCGACTACTATCAAAACGAGCTCGACGACTGGCGCAGCAAGCAAGAGAAGGCTCTAAGTTGCGGCAACGAGGTCTTCGCCGAGCTCTGCGGTGCTTGGATGGACGCATACGAAACGCTGACCCAGCGCGTGCTGAGCGCTATCAGCGGCGAGGACCTGGAGGTCTCTGATGAAGCAGCCCAGTGAGAACATGCAGAGGATGTACGCGGCGAAGCGCGAGAAGACGCTGGCGCTCATCCAGGGGGCCATCGACGAGATCGAAGAGGACCACCGCATCGTCACCAAGAAGGAGCTCATGGCGCTCACGGGGCTGAGCTCGGGGACGTTCAGCCAGCAGCATGTCAAGGAGCTCCTGGCGAAGAACCGGGTCTGCCAGTTCAAGCCGACGGACAAGGTGAGCCAAGAGGGCAGGCGAGAGCTGAACAAGGACGCCGAGATAACCAGGCTGTCAAGGGAGCTCCAGAGGGCGCAGTCGCGCCTGCAGGACCTCGACATCGCCCTCGACAAGAGCAGGAAGCAATCGAGGAAGCTGAAGGAGGAGAACGCGGAGCTCCAGCAACAGCTCCTGCTGCTCCGGGGCAAGTACCAGCAGCTGCTGGAGTACCTGGAGGTGCTGGGGAGCGACCTCTCGGGCATTCCCCTCGCATGACGCGGCCCCGGCCTCCTAGTCGTCGAGGAGGCCGTCGACAAAACGCTCCGGAGCTTGGCTCACGCGGTCGACGTTGTGGGCATAGACCATCGTGGTCGTCAGGTTCGTGTGCCTTGCGAGCGCCTGGGCCTGCTGCAGGCTGGCGCCCCCCAGCAACGCGAACGGCACCGCGCTGTGCCGGAAGCTGTGGGTCGTGAGCCTCTCGCTGTCGAGCCCCGCCGCGCGCAGGGCCTCCTTCGCAATCTGCCGTATGCTGCGCGTGGACAGCGGCTTCCCATATGTTTTGTTGGAGAGGCTGGCGAACAGCGGCGAGTCCCCCCCCCCGACGACCTCGCGCTCCTCGCACCTGCGCGCTGCCAGGTAGTCGTAAATGGGTCCTAGAGTCGCATCGGTCAGCACCACGAGCGCGTCCTTCTCGACCCTGCCCTTGCCCTGGACGAGCAGAATCGTCTGATCGCCCCTGTTGCGCAAATCACCCAGACGGCCTCGTGTGACCTCCACCGAGCGTAAGCCGACTCTGATGAGCAGGTTCACCAGCGCGAAGTCGCGCTTGGCCTGCAGCGTGTCGCCCTTCAGCACCTGGAGCACGCGCTTGGCCTGCGCCGGCGTCAGCGCGTCCTTGCGGTGGATGTTGCCCACTAGCTTGACCGTCTTTATGTCCGCGGCCACGTTCGGGTAGGCTCTCACGGACTCGAGCCATTTGAACATGCTCTTGACCGCGGTGAGGTAGGTGCTCGCCGTCGAGGGCCGCACCCTCGCCAGCATGTCCTGCTTGTAGGCGAGGATGTGCGACCTGTCGAGGTCTGTGATCCCTCGCTCCTCCTTCCACGCGAAGAAGCCCCTCAGGGTCCTGCGGTAGGTCTCCTTCGTGGTCTCGGCCAGCTCGGCCTCGACTAAAAAGCGCTCGAGCAGCATCTCGACGTCTGCGCTCAGGGCCACGGGACTCGAGGGCTGCTGCGTCGCTGTTATGAGTTGGTTCTGTGTTTCGTTTCCGTTCCCGGGTATGTTCTGCACATCGTGCACCACCTTCTTAATTATCTTCAATAAAGATAACACGGGAGGAGGCTGCAGTGCCAACCGCCGCCTTCGGCCATGCTCTGGCGGGTTGCGGGAAGGGCAGGCGTTTCTGTGTGATGCTTTCCAGCATCAGGCGCCAGCTAGAGGGAGCAGTGCCACGCAGTCTCTCCGCTCTCAGCACCAATCAGCACTTGGGTGAAGCGACGAGCCAAGGGAAATCACCATGCTATAATCCTAGATATCAATCATCCAGCGGGGCCTTTGGCAAGCGCCGCTTCGAGTTAGGTCAGGTTAGATGAAGAACTAGCGATGCCCGTTTCGGGTACCCCATACGACCATTCTGTACATCCGGTCGCGCTTCAGGGTGCCGCATCGCTTCAGTGTCTTCTCGTTCCGAATCCATACATTGCGTGCCTGACCCTGCGCGACCTCCTCTCAAAGGAGCTCGCCATGCAACTGAATCTCGCTCACATCAGCTATACCTACCCCGGTACGGCATCGCCTGCCATCGAAGACGTCAGCGCCACGTTCCCATCGGGATGGACGGGCATCATCGGCGACAACGGATGCGGGAAGAGCACGCTCGCCCGTATCGCCGCCCGCGCTATTACACCCGATTCCGGGACAGTGAGCCCGAGTCTGTTCGCGTCGTATTGCCAGCAAGACTCGACGCAGGAACCGGACGATCTCTTCGATCTCGCATCGGATTGGGGCAAGGAGGCGCAACGGGCAAGGGCACTGCTCCGCATCGAAGACGACTGGTTCTGGCGCTACGACACGCTCTCGGGCGGTCAACAGAAGCGGATCCAAATCGCATGCGCCCTCTATGCACAACCAGATATCCTCATCATGGACGAGCCGACCAACGACCTCGATGCCGCCACGCGCGACATCGTGAAGGAGGCGCTGGCCTCCTTCAGCGGCATCGGCATCCTCATCTCGCACGATAGAGACCTGCTCGATAGCCTTGTGGGCCAGAGCCTCATGTGCGAGGGCGCGCGTTGGACCATGCGCCCCGGCGGGTACTCAAAGGCAAGCGACCAAGCGGCGAGCGAACGCGCCTCTGCGATGAGGGATCGCGAGCAAGCCTCTCGTGAAGCGAAGCGCCTGAAGGCAGAAGCCCAGCGCAGGAGCGAAGAGGCGGCACGTCAGAAGGGCAAGCGAAGCAAGCGCGGTTTGAGCAAAAAAGACAGCGACGCTCGCGAGAAGATCGGACGCGCCATAGTCTCTGGCAAGGACGGCGTTGCAGGGAGGCTCTCGTCCAAAATGAGCGGACGGCTCGCAAAGGCCGAGGCAGAGCTTTCCAAGAAAACCGTCTCGAAAAGATACGACCATCGTATCGGCGAGTTCGGCGTCACTGCACGCTCAAGTTGCGTGGCGCACTTGGAGGCATCGCGACTGTCTGCTGGCGAGTTCTCGATAGATGTGCCGGAGCTCTGGATCTCACCAACGGATCACGTGGTGCTGACCGGTGCGAACGGAACGGGAAAGAGCCTGGTGGTACGAAGCATCATCGAATCTGTTCCTGATAATGTCAAAGTTGCGTACGTTCCCCAGGACGTCGGGCCAGAGGAACGCGAGCGAGCCCTGAGGCATCTCCGAGACCAGGACCAGGAGACGAAAGGTCGCATCCTCTCCATCGTGGCGCGGTTGAACTCCGACCCTGACAGACTGCTCGATGGCGACGATTTGAGTCCTGGCGAACTCCGCAAACTCATGCTTGCTGAACAGCTTGTTACGAATCCCAACTTCCTCGTACTCGACGAGCCTACGAATCATCTTGATGTGGGCTCTATTGAGGCGCTGCAGGAAATGCTGAGCGGTTTCTCTGGCGCGTTACTGTTGGTTACGCATGATAGACAGCTGTCGGAGGCAGTCACGCAGATTGGCTGGGAAACTATTCAAGGTGAAAGCCTGATGAGATTGCTGGTCGTCTAAACAATGGGTTTTATAAAAGAGCCTTGTCGGGCGGATTTGCAGCTTCAGTTTGCAATTATTGTTTAACTCCGCGTGGGAAGTCGCAAGCGGCTTGCTCGTGACGACAGCGACTATTGCCAAAGGGTGGAACAAATAAGGACTCATAGAAATCCTTGGTCGGTGTGCTAACATGATTACAGTGAGTAAGTAAGTCTTCAATAATACTAAGCCATTACATAATAAAATGGCGGTATCGATAAAGAACTTCATGGTACAAACTCCTTCGAATGAATAGCTAGCAATCTAAGGACAACGGCTCAATCACTGGTCGAACCAACGTCAGCGAGCGGGCAGCTGCCGTGGCAAGGTGGTGCGAAAGAGGAGCGAAGCGTACTTTGGTACGCGAGCGACGGCTTGAGCGCCAGATTGCCCGGCAGATGCTCGCGCAGCGTCGACCGGTCCGGCGTTTGTCAAAACGCCGGAACTACCTAGTCCTCGAGAGCCTTCTCGATGCGGCTCGTGACACCCTTGAGGTTAAGACCGACGACGTACTGCTTAATCGGGCGCTTGATGTGCTCGATCACAAAGCGCTTGCCGTCGATGTCCTGGCCAGCGAGGTTGCGATAGAGCTTCTCGATCTGCTCCTTGACCTCGGGATCGTTGAACGCGTAGTGGCCGGAGACATCCAGAATCTTCAGGCTGAGCTCGTCGTCGGCAAGAATGTCGTCAACCTGCAGGTTGACATCATCGCCGGTCATCCACTTGCGCCAGCGCTCGGTCTTGATAGCCTTGACCAGCAGCGTGTGATACAGGTCGGAGGGATCGTCGCACAGGCCGTTGTCGACCAGAATCTGCTCGGTAGCGCAGAGCTTGAGGTAGGCGCGGGTCTCCTCGGTGCCGTACTGAGGGGCGACATTGGAAGCGGTCACGTGAGCCGGAATGTGCTCGAGCAGCGTCGCGTCGTCCAGGTAGTCGGCGTTGTGCTCCTTCAGGCCCACGCCGTAGCGCTTTGCCATGTCGGCGAGCTCGCGGGCGTTCTTAAAGTTGTAATGGCCAACTTGCTCGGTCCAACGGGTGAGCGTACCGGTCTGGCCGACGATAAAGGTGGGCATGGGGCAGCCGCGCTTCTCGAGCTCGGGCTGCAGCTGAGAAATGAACTCCTCGTACTTATCGGTAGAGGTCAAGCCACCATTGGTCTCCTCGGTACCGACCTCATAGGCGACCTCGGGCAGGTTATGCTCGCGACGGTACTGCTCAAGGTAGTCGATAAGATCGATCGTGCGGCGAAGCACCACGTCGAGCGGAATAACCTTGCCGATCTGATAGGGATCCTTGGTGGGGTCGACCATCAGCAGGTCAAAGCCCGCCTCCATGTCGGCGACGAAGGACTTGCGGGCGAGCTCCATGGCCTCGTCCTCGGGCAGGTGGGCGTTACGCTCCTCGTCGCGCTGCCACGGACCGCCGTGATCGCGGCACAGGTAGTACGGGCCGGTGTAACCCACCTCGTCGGCAACCTTCTTGATGTCGGCGGCAAAGCGCTTCTGGTCCCAACCGTTGACGTAGCCGGCGCCCATCTCGTCCATATCGACCTGGTTGCGGCTGGCGATAAACATGGGCGGGAAATCCTCGTCCTTGGCAAGCTCGAACACAGCCTGAATCAGGTTGGGGCTCATGGGGCCAATGCCGACCATGGTTGCGTGATCGCCGCTATCCTGCAGCTTGAGCATGCCCTGAACGGCCTGGCGGATGGTGAGGTTGGACATTTTGTTCTCCTTCTCCAGAGGATTTTTGACAAAAGTTCCCTGGGACCCAGATGCGGGCCCTATCAGTACGGATGGATTTTGTTGTGTAGGGGCGGTTGTGCGAAGTCAAATCCATCCCTCCGCACAACCGGAGTCCTTAAAGGTTTACTTGGCCTGCTTATCGAGCGTGGGCTTCATGGCAATCAGGATTGCAGCGGCGACCACGGAGCCAATCACGATGTCCAGGCAGAACAGCGCGACGTTATTGGTGGCAAGGGCGACGATAAAGCCACCGTGCGGGACGTAGCAGTCGATACCCTGGAAGGCGGCAAGCGCCACACCCACGGCAGAACCGATGCAGATGCCGGGAAGGGTGTGACCGAGATCCTTGACCGCGAAGGGGATAGCGCCCTCGGTAATACCGATGCAGCCCATAAACAGTGCGGAGATACCCATCTGACGGTCAGCGTCATCGAACTTGTTCTTGGCGATGAGCGCAGCGAGGCCACAGGCGATCGGGGGAACGGCGACGGCGACGCGGAACATACCGTTAGGACCGTAGATACCGGAGGCCATGATGGCCATGGTGAAGGTCGAGGCGGTCTTGTTGATGGGGCCACCCATATCGAAGGCGGTCATAACGCCAATGACCAGACCCAGGACAACTGCGGAACCGCCCTGCAGGCTGCCGAGCACGCCGGTGAGCCAGTCCATCACAAAGCCAAGCGGCGTGGCCAGGATGTAGATATAGGCCATGCCCAGGACAAGCGAGGTCAGAATCGGGATGATCAGGATGGGCATGATGGTCTGGATGGTGTTGTTGACCTTCCAGGTCTTCATCCAGCGGACAAAGTAGCCGCAGATGACCGCCATGATCATGGCGCCCAAGAAGCCGGTCGAAACGCTGTTGCCGTTAGGGGTAACGACTGCGTTGTTGACCAGGTAGCCCAGGACAAAACCGGGGGCGAGCGCGGGCTTGCCGGCCATCGAGTAGGAGATGTATGCCGCAAGCACCGGGATCATCATGGAGATGCCGGCCATGCCGATGGTGTTAAGGCTCACCATCAGCGGGTTCGTAACCTCCATGCCGTTGGCGCCGGCGGTACCGGATGCCAGCGAGAAGGCAAGAAACACGCCGCCGATAACGACGATGGGGATAAAATAGGAAACGCCGGTATTGAATGCATTG
>DAWBYD010000025.1:0-12206 GCA_052278285.1 Collinsella sp.
GGCTGGTTCTCCTCGCGTACGAGCACGCCCTCTTTGGCCTCGATGGCCTGGTGCAGGCCCTCGGAGTAACGGCGGCCTTCCATAATGCGGCCGGTGAACTCGTCGACGATCTTGACTTCGCCGTTGGTGACCACGTACTGCTTATCGCGGTGGAACATGTACTGGGCCTTCAGCGCTTGCTGCAGGTGGTTGCCCAGCTGGCCGGAGAGATCGGCATAGATGTCATCGATACCCAGGCGGCGCTCGATTTTCTTAAGGCCGCGCTCGGTGGCGGCAATGGTGTGCTTGGCCTCGTCCATGACGTAGTCGCCCGTGGGTTCAACATCCTCGGTGGCGGTGAGCATGTCGTGCGACACGTCCTCGCCGCGCTCAAGGCCACGCACGGCACGCGCGAAGTCCTTGTAGGTACTGGCGGACTTAGTGCCAGCGCCCGAGATAATGAGCGGCGTCCTGGCCTCATCGATCAGGATGGAGTCAACCTCGTCGACGATGGCGTAGTTGTGGCCGCGCTGCACGCGCTGCTCGGGACGGGTAACCATGTTGTCGCGCAGGTAATCAAAGCCGAACTCGGAGTTGGTACCGTAGGTGACGTCGGCCTGGTAGGCCGGGCGCTTGAGCTCGAGCGGCATGTTGTTCTGGAGCAGACCGACGGTCATGCCCAGGTACTTATAGATGCGGCCCATCCACTCGGAGTCGCGCTTGGCAAGGTAATCATTGACAGTAACGACGTGCACGCCTTTGCCGGCAATAGCGTTGAGGTAGCCGGCCAAGGTGGAGACGAGCGGCTTACCTTCGCCTGTCTTCATCTCGGCGATGTGGCCCTCGTGCAGTGCCATGGCGCCAATGAGCTGCACGTCAAAGTGGCGCATACCCATGGTGCGCTTGGAAGCCTCACGCACGGTGGCAAAGGCCTCGGGGAGCATGTCGTCGAGCGACTCGCCGTTGGCGTAACGCTCGCGGAACTTATCGGTCTGGGCGCGGAGTTCCTCCTCGGTCATCTTCTCAAACTGGGGCTCAAGACCGTTGATCTGGTCGACGATCTTGTAGTAGCGCTTAAGGTCCTTATCGGATCCAAAGGACAGCAGCTTTGACATGAATCCCATGTGGTTTTCCTTTTTGGCCATCGCCCACGCCGTGCAGCTGCGGGCGAGTTAAACACAGATGATTGTACTTTAGCCAAACAAGGCGCGGCCTATACGGTCGACCTCGACCGCCACGTAATAACTACGACCAACCTGCCACAATGGGACAGGTTAATTTTGGCAGGTTTTATCTGGGCAAACGCTGCCTCTCTGCCATTTGGTGCAATGGGGGCAGGTTGGTTTGCACCAATAAAAAGAAAAGGGCCGCGCACCCAAACGGATGCACGGCCCTTATGCCATGAATGCGAGTGATTCCGCGGCGAGCTATTTACTCAGCAGCCTCGGTGGTCTCGGCCTCGGCAGCGGCCTCCTCGACGGGAGCCTCTGCGGGAGCCTCGGCGGCCTGCTTGGCAGCCTCCTCGGCAAACTTAGCGGCACGCTTAGCCTTCTCGGCAGCCTTAGCCTCAGCGGCGGCCTTGCGAGCGGCCTCGGCCTCAGCAGCCTTGGCGGCCTTGGCAGCCTTGGCCTCCTCAGCCTTCTTGAGCTGGGCGGCAGCGGCGCCACCGAACTTGTCGGCGAAGCGCTGGACGCGTCCACCGGTGTCGACGAACTTCTGCTGGCCGGTGTAGAACGGGTGGCACTCGTTGCAAAGCTCGACCTTCATCTCGGACACGGTAGCGTGCGTCTTGAAGGTGTTGCCGCAGGAGCACGTCACCGTGCACTCGACATACTGGGGATGGATACCCTGCTTCATGGTAGGACTCCTTATTAGTCAGGCGCTGGTTACCGATCAGCGCATAAGGCGTCTTGGTTTCCGACCAAGACAACAAACTCGGCTATGGTACCACGGCGCCGCGTGTCCCACAAAAGGTTCACGGTCTTTGTGCAACGCGGCGCGACCAACCGCAGCGGACACGCACCCTGTTGCCCCTTCTCCCATGTTGCAGGCATGTAACGCCGCAGCGAGCGCGCCTTTTTTGCGCCAGACAGGTACAATGATGAACACTGTACCGTAGCGGAGCGCCCCGCGCGCGCCGCAATCACGCGAAAGGGTTTCCCATGGCCGAGATCTCGTCCTCCCGTATCGTCATCACCGTCCTTGGCAAGAACCGCCCCGGCATCGTCGCCGGCGTCACCCGTGTCCTAGGCGAGGCCAACGTCGACATCCGCGACATCACGCAGTCCATTATCGAGGACATCTTCACCATGACCATGCTGGCCGATACCGCCGAGTCCAAGCTCGACTTCGCCGAGCTGCAGAAGGCGCTGGCCGAGGCCGGCGAGCTTTCGGGCGTCAACGTGTCCATCCAGCGCGAGGACGTCTTCAACTTTATGTACCGCCTGTAGCGAACGAGCCGCTCGGGGCAGCTTGACGTCATATCGTCCAAGCGCGCGGCCCCAAAGCGGACCGGAGAGGAGCGCGCATGGCCTACGACGCCAAGAAAATCTACTACCGCTTCGATGACCACTTGAGCCGCCTGGTTCTGGATTACGAAGCAAGCCGCCAGATTTCGCCTGAGAGCAAAAGCCTCTACCACGGCCTGCCGACCGACCCTTATGACGAGGGCCTGTTTGTTGAGCACAATGTCAAGCGCGGCCTGCGCAATGCCGACGGCTCGGGCGTGGTCGCGGGCCTCACTCGCATCTCGGATGTGCACGGCTACAACAAGGTCGACGGAAAGGTCGTGCCCGATCAGGGCAAGCTCACGCTTCGCGGCTACAGCATCGAGGATCTGGTCAACAATGCCCAGGCCGAGAATCGCTACGGCTACGAGGAAGTCGCCTATCTGCTTATCACGGGTTCGCTACCCAACAAGGAAGAGCTCGACGGCTTTTGCGAGCGCCTGGGCGCCTTTAGACATCTGAGCGACGAGTACGTCAAAGAGTTCCCTATGACCACGGTGTCGTCGAGCATCATGAACGTGCTCCAGCGCGCCGTGCTGCTGCTCTACGCCTTCGATGCCGAACCAGACGTGATCACGCCCGAGCACGAAATCGACGTCGCCATTTCCATGCTCGCACGTCTCCCGCGCATCGCCGCCTTCGCACACATGGCCTCGATCGCCAAGCTTCGCGGCTCCGAGGTTCACGTGCCGCACCCCACGCCCGGTCTCTCCACCGCCGAGACCATCCTACAGGTCCTGCGCGGCGGCATGGCATTCACCCGCGATGAGGCGATGCTGCTCGACGTTATGCTCATGCTGCATGCCGAGCACGGCGGCGGCAACAACTCCACCTTCGCCTGCCGCGTGCTGTCCTCTTCGGCAACCGCCCCGTATTCCGCTTACGCCGCGGCTATCGGCTCGCTCAAGGGCCCGCGCCACGGCGGTGCCAATGCCAAGGTCGTGTCTATGCACGAGGACATCCGCGCGCATGTCTCCAACTGGGAGGACGAGGACGAGGTTGCAGCCTACCTGGGCAAGATCCTCGACAAGCAGGCCTTCGACGGCACGGGTCTCATCTACGGCATGGGCCACGCCGTCTATACGCTCAGCGACCCGCGCGCCGAGGTCTGCCGCCGTTACGCGCGCTCACTGGCAGCCAAGAAGGACTTGGGCGAAGAGTTCGCACTCATCGAGCGCATCGAGCGCCTGGCACCGCAGGTGATGCGCGACCACGGCATGACCAAGCCCATCTGCGCCAACATCGACCTGTACACAGGCTTTATCTACAAGATGCTCGGCGTGCCCGAGACGCTTTTTACGCCGCTATTCGCCGTCGCCCGCATGGCCGGCTGGTCAGCGCACCGCATGGAAGAGCTCTTCTGCGCGCATCGCATCATCCGCCCGGCATACCGTCCGGTAATCGAGCCGCTGGAGTACAAGCCGCTCGCCGACCGCTAGGACACGGACCGTTATAGAACTCGAGCGTGGCCAGGGCATCACCGCCCTCGGCCACGCTTTTTATGCCAGCAGAAAGGGCTGCATCGAATGATTGTTTTTTCCGATATGGATGGAACGCTGCTGACGAGCGACAAGCAGATGAGCGACGCCACCTGGGTGATGCTCGACGAGCTCGCACGTCGCGGCATTGAGTTTGTACCGTGCACGGGACGTCCGCTGTCGGGCATCTTTGAGCCCATCCTCGCCCATCCCGCCGTGCACTACGCGGTCTGCGCCAACGGTGCCAGCGTCTGGCAGCTCGACGACGATGTGCCCACCGACGCCTCGCGCGCCACGTGCATATTGAGCCGTCCGCTCGATTGCGGCATTGCCCATCGCATCCATCGCATTGCCGCCGGCCACGATGTGACCTTCGATATCTTCGCGGATGGACAGTGCTTCCTCCCCCGCTCGCTTTACGGGCGCCTGGATGAGTTCTGCGGCGGTGACCCCCACATCGCGGCTTCGCTCAAGCGCACACGAACACCGATCGACATGGATATCGACAGCAAGATCGACGAAGGCGAGACGCTCGAACGCATCGCCATGTACTGGCACGACCCGGCCGATCGCGACGCCATCGCGGCGGCGCTCGACACGCTCGAAGGCATCGAGGTCACGCGTTCGTACGCCATGAATATCGAGGTCATGGGTGAGGGCGCCACCAAGGGGACGGCCCTCACGTGGCTATGTGAGCACCTGGGCGAGCGTCTCGCCGACGCCTGGGCCTTCGGCGACAACATCAACGACATTCCCATGCTGCAGGCAGCGGGCCACGGCATGGCCATGATCAACGCCGAGCCCGAGGACCGCGAGGCCGCCGGCGCCATCACCGAATACGACAACGACCACGACGGTGTCGCCCGCACCATCATGGCCGCCCTCGCCTAGTCGTTGGGGACGTTCTTAGTCGTTGGGGACGTTCTTAAACGACTAGTCGTTGGGGACAGTCTTCGCGAAAAAGCTGCAAGGACTGTCCCCCACTGCCGGCAGAAAAGGAACGTCCCCATCTGCCGGATTAGGAGAGACTCTCCAGCACGCGACGGAGCTCATGCTGAACGGCGTGGTCGCGGTTGCAGCCTACGACGCGATCGGCAACCGCCTTGAGCGCGGGGCGCGCGTTTTCCATCGCGCAGCCTGTGCCGACAAAGCGAATGATCTCGTAGTCGTTCATCGAGTCGCCAAACGCCATGACCTCGTCGCGACCAATTCCGTAATGCTCCGCGAGCTGCGCGATACCCGAGGCCTTCGACACACCAGGCTGCATGGCATCGATCCACGCGTTGCCCGAAGGCGCAAAGGTAAAGAGCTGACCGAGTTCTCGCTGTAGCACGTACGCACTGTCCATAACGGCACAGTCATCGCAAAAGATACTCGCCTTGATGATATTTACGCTGGGATCGGGCAGCTCCCAAATGCGCTCGGCATTGGGAAGGTCCTTATCGACCTCGCGCACGAACTTGCACTCATCATCGAGCAAGAAGGACTTGGTTCGGTCAAAGAGCGCAAGATGCAGATTGGGAAACGTCCTGACGGCTTGGGCGAGCCTTCGAATCGCCAGGTGCGAATACACCTCACGGTCTACCATCTTGCCGTCGGCGTAGACCTGGGCGCCGTTAGCGGCGACAAAGTCCATCTTGTCGCGAACGGGCGCAAAGAACTCGCACAGGCGATCGTAGCGACGACCTGACGATGCGGCGAAATGCACGCCATGCTCGTGTAGCGCCAGAATCAGTTCGTAGGTCTCGGGAGGCACCTGGCCGTTTTCGTCAAGCAGCGTGCCGTCCATATCGGATGCAATCAGTTTAAACATAGAAAAGCTCCCTTCGGGCTTGATGGAATCGGATGTATATCCAAAATCACCGTACCCAAAGGGAGCTCAAATAAGACTCCGCGGACGCAAACGTTACAAGGACCTGGCAAATAGCTCACGCGCGCCAGAGGCCCTACGGTCGCGGCGTCAGGCGACACGCCACCCCGACGGCCAGTCGTTTAAAAACGTCCCCGATGACTAGTCGGCGTAGGTGAAGGTTGTGACGTCGAACATGCCCTCGGGGCGGATGCGGAGCGTCGGGATGACCGGCAGGGGCAGGAAGATGATGCCCATGATGGGGTCGAGCGGCGGCTCAATACCCATGGCGCGCGCCTTGACCATAAAGTCGTCGTGCTGCGCCGCAACGTCTTCGGCAGCGCCCTCGCTCATCAGGCCGCCGAGCGCCAGCGGAATGCGCGCCACGACCTCGCCGTTGCGCACCAGCACGTGGCCGCCCTGGCCCACGGCCTCAACGGCAGCCATCATATCCGCCGCATTGTCGCCCACCACGCACACGTTGTGCGAGTCGTGGCCGATCGTGGAGGCAATGGCGCCGCCCGTGATGGTAAAGCCGCGCACCCAACCACGGCCGATATGCTTGCCGACCAAGCCCAGACCCGCGGGGCCGTCGCCGTCGGCGCCCTCGGCCTGCAGCGACACGCCACGGCCATGGCGCTCAATCAGCATAATGCGGCGCAAGTCCTCGTCAGTCTCAGGACGAACCATACCCGTGATGGCCTTACCCGGCACCACGTCAATCACAGCCTCGCCCGGCTTAAAGGCATAGTCGAACACGTCGAGCGATAGCTTCGGCAGTTTAACGGAAGCACGCAGCTCATCGGCAAGGGCCGCAACCTCGGCCATCTCGGGTGCAATCTCGCCCACAAAGGTGCCGTCCTGCGCCACCAGGGCACCGGCGGCATATACGCGATGCGGAGCCTCAGCAAACGTCAGGTCATCGAGCAACAGCAGGTCAGCGCGCTTGCCCGGGGCGATTGCGCCGCGGGGCTCGTGCGGGTCGCGACAACCGTGGTCCAGACCAAACGCCTCGGCCGTAGAAAGGGACGCCATAGAGATGGCAACCACGGGGTCAATACCGGCCTCGATAGCCACGCGGCAGGCGTTGTCGATCATACCGGTCGAAAGCGCATCGGAGGGAGCACGGTCGTCAGTCGCAAAACAGCAGCGGCGGGCGCGCGCGGGATTCTCCAGCAGCATCGGGGACAAATTGGCCAGGTCGTGGCTGCACGTGCCCTCACGCAGCATCACATACATGCCGCGGGATAGCTTGTCGAGCGCCTCCTCGGGAATCGTCGACTCGTGGTCGGCGATAATGCCCGCTGCGGCATAGGCGTTGAGGTCCTTACCGGCAACGAGCGGCGCATGGCCGTCGACCTGCTTGGACGGCGTCTGGTTGGCAGCATCGATGCGAGCACAGGTCTCGGGGTCGGCCATAAAGACGCCCGGCAGGTTCATCATTTCGCCCAGACCAAAGACATCGCCTGGATGCTCGGCAAAAAACGCCTGCATATCGGCAGCCGAAATAACGGCACCGGCCTGCTCGTCGGGCAGCGCGGGCACGCACGAAGGCATCATGTACTTGATGGAGATGGGTGCGCGGCGGCCGTCCTCGATCATAAAGCGCAAGCCGTCGAGACCGGCAACATTGGCAATCTCGTGGCTGTCGGCAATGGCGGTGGTAGTACCGCGCGTCGCGGCCATGCGAGCATACTCGGCGGGGCGGATGTTCGAAGACTCGATATGCAGATGCCCGTCAATAAAACCGGGAGCGAGATAGCGACCCTGGCAGTCGATGACCTCAGTTGCCTCGTAGGTGCCAGCAGCATCGTCGCGACCATCGTAGAGCACGCCGACGATCACACCGTCCTTGACGGCAACGCTACCGGGCGCCACACGCTGGCCATACACGTCGACGATCTGCGCATTGGTAAACAGCGTGTCGACGGGCACGCGGCCCTCGGCGGCCTCGATCACAGTCCTCATGACCTCAACGGACATACATACTCCTTTAACCGTAGAAAAAAGCTGCGGAGCGGGCAAACCTTCACCGCAGCAGGCCAATAGCCATTGTATGCCCAAAAGGAAGCCCTGCTAACACCCCTTCCGCTTAACGGCACCGCCAAATGATCCCTCCGTCCCCAAGGGATCGTCGCAACCAAAAAAGGCCGCGGCCGGAAATCCCGGCTGCGGCCTTGTTGCACTTGTGAGGTCAACTCGCTCGTTAGACCAACTTGAAGCCCTTGCGCTTGCCCACGGAGAGGGTATCGCCTAGCTTGAGGGCGCTCGGATCGATGTTGTAGCTCTTGGGAGCCACGGCCTTGCCGTTGATTTTGACGCCGCCGCCGTCGATATCGCGGCGGGCCTGGCCGGCGCTGGCCGAAAGACCCAGGTCCTTGAGCAGACCGGCGAGGTAAATCTGGCCCTCGTCATTGACAGTCAGCTCGGCATGCTTCTCGGGGAAGTCGGCGAGCTGGCCCTCCTTGAACACGCGGTCGAACTCGGCCTGAGCCTCGTCGCCGGCGCCGGCACCGTGGTAGGTGTCGCACAGGTCGCGGCCCAGAGCGCGCTTGAGCTCGTAGGGGTCGGCGGAGCCATCGGCCAGGGCGGCGTCGATCTTGTCGACCTCGGCAGGGGTGAGCGAGCTGGCCAGACGATAGTACTTGCCGATCATCTCGTCGGGGATGGACATGGTCTTGCCGAACATGTCCTTGGGAGCGTCGGTCAGGCCGATGTAGTTACCATAGGACTTGGACATCTTGCGCACGCCGTCGGTGCCCTCGAGCAGCGGCATGGTGAGCGCAATCTGCGGCTCCATACCCATCTTCTCCATGCGCTCGCGGCCGGCGAGCAGGTTGAAGAGCTGATCGGTGCCGCCCATCTCCACGTCGGCCTTGATCTGCACAGAGTCGAAAGCCTGCATCACGGGATACAGGAACTCATGCAGGGCGATCGGCGTCTGAGACTGGTAGCGCTTGGTAAAGTCGTCGCGCTCAAGAATGCGGGCAACGGTGAACTTGGAGCACACCTGCAGCAGGCCGGCCAGATCCATCGAAAGGATCCAATCGCCGTTGTGCACGATGGTGGTCTTCTCGGGGTCCAGGATCTTCATGGCCTGGCTCACGTAGGTCTCGGCGTTGGCCTCGATCTGCTCCTGCGAAAGCTGCGGACGCGTGGAGTTCTTGCCCGAGGGATCGCCGATCAGCGCGGTGCCGTTGCCGATGATGAGGGTGACGTTGTGGCCCAGGTCCTGGAACTGGCGCATCTTGCGCAGCGGCACGGCATGGCCCAGGTGCAGGTCGGGGCTGGTGGGGTCGACGCCGAGCTTGATGTTGAGGGGCTCGCCCTTCTCAAGCTTCTTGCGAAGGTCGGCCTCGGGAACGATCTGCGCGGCGCCCGAGGTGATGATACGCATTTGCTCGTCAACAGACAGCATTGGGTATCCTCCTTTTGCTATAGCACCCTCACCGGATACGGCGGTGCTGGAAGTCCATAAACTCTCATATGATAACAAACTGACGCGACGCGGCACCTACGACAGGAAAATCCTCGTCCTGCCGCATGCGTCAATGGCAACTGGCAAACGTGTACCGTCACGCTCGACCAGATAGCGTACCTGCCGACGGCGCAAGCAGTCGCGGCAACGGACCTGTCCCGTCGCATCGGTAGCGCAGACGCCCTCGGCGGTCAGCAGGCAGTGCTCGCACACCATAAGCTCGGGACGGTCGGCGTCGACCGGACCCCAGACGCCGGGTTCAGCAGCCAGTTCGGCAATACGCTCCGCATCATTGCCGAGCAACTCGGCCGGCAAGTACACCCGCCCCGCACCGAGTCCGCGCAGCCAGGTAAGCGTGGCCCGATTCGCGCAGAACACCGGCGCCGCCACGTCAAACGTCACGCCCAGCTCGCGAGCGATCACCACCTGTCCCAGGTTGCGGCAGACAACGCGCCCGGCACGCTGCATCAGTGAGCGGGTCCAGTCAGCGTCACACGTGCGGCACACCTCGTCAAGCACCACAACAGCGTCGGACAAATCGAGTTCTCCGCGCGGGTCGGCATCCATCAGCTGCCAAGCAAAAACCATGCGAGCGGGAACCGCGCACTCCACCAACTCCGTCGACGCACCGCCATCCACCGTAACGCCCTCAAAGGGCAGTACCTCAACGGCACGCGCAACGGGCGCAATCGCATCCGCCTCGGCCCGCATGCGCTCCAACACCGCCGCCGTCTGATCCAACACGCCGGCGCTGCGAATCAGGTACACCTCGCAGCCCGTGTCAACCTTACGCTTGCAATGCACGACGACGCGCTCCCCCGCCGCGGCATCCACCGGACAGGGCACCTGCGGCCAGCGCTTGGGCACATCGGGACGCGCGTCGGCACCCGGATAGAACCGAATCTCGAGCGTGTCACCCGCCGCCACGGCGGCATCGAGCTCAACGGTCACCTCTTCGTGGCCAACGGCCACCAGGCGTCCCACGCGCACACCTTGGTTGATCGCACGCTCAAAGCTCATAAGCTCGGCACCCGAACGTCCTCGCAGGTACGCATCGGTAAACCCACGGTTAAACGACCTTCCCAGCTCGCGCTCGAGCTCTTCCACGGCACCGGGGTCCCACGCGCCGTCGCACAGCATATCGAGTGCCCGGCGCCACACCCGCACCACGTTGAATACGTAATCAGGGTTCTTCATGCGCCCCTCGATCTTGAGCGACGCCACGCCGGCATCTACAAGCTCGGGCAGATGCGCAATACCCAGATAGTCACGCGGGCACAGCAGGCGATCTCCCTCGACGGCGACAACGCTCTGTCCAGCCTCGTCCACCAGGTCGTACGCCAAACGGCACGGCTGCGTGCAGTCGCCGCGCATCGCCGAGCGCCCACGCCGCAGGGCCGAGAACTCGCACGCCCCCGAATAGCCGATGCAAATCGCACCGTGGCAGAATACCTCGATGGGCACGCCCGTGGCACATAGCGCCGCAATCTCGTCGACCGTCAGCTCGCGTGCCGTCGTCACGCGCTCGACCCCAAGCTCATCGGCGGCAAGCCGCACGGCGCTCTCGCTATGAGCGCCCGCCTGCGTGGACAGGTGAATCTCGACCCCGGGAATCGCCGCGCGCAGCGCGCAGGCCAACCCGGCATCGGCGACAATCAGAGCATCGGCGCCCAACTCCAGTGCATGAGCTCCCAACGCCACCGCGTCGGACAACTCATCGTCAAACACGAACACGTTGAGCGTTACGTACACACGCACGCCATGGGCATGCGCCACGGCGCAGCCGCGCGCAAACTCGTCATCCGTAAAGCCATGGGCGCTCACACGGGCGTTAAAGCCGCCCAACCCCGCATAGATGGCATCGGCACCCGCGGCGATGGCCGCAAGCATCTGGTCGAGTCCGCCCGCCGGCGCCAGCAGCTCGGGCAGCGCCGCACCGGCAGCATCCAATCCAGTCTCGTATTGTCCGCTCGGCCCCATCGTCCGAATCGCCATCGACATACTCCTTACCAAGGTATGCATTCACTCTGAAAAATGCCGTCTTCCAGCATACACGAGGCCTCGCGCGCCCCGTTTGGTTTATCGTGTAATAACTTATGTCCATCCTGCCCCGACGGCACATCCACCGTCCGGCACGACATACCTGGAGGTCAATATATGGGTCCTCGCCAACGACAGGGACGCAGCCGTTCAAAGACGCATGCTCTGCCCATAATCCTGCTCTCGTTTTTGGGCTTTTTGCTTATCGCGGGCGTGGCGTTTGGCATCGGCATGGTCGGCAACGTCAACCGCTGGCTGTCCGATCTGCCCGACTACACCGACGCCAACGCGTATCTGGTGAGCGAGCCCACCGAGATCGTCGACTGCAACGGCAACAAGATTGCGAGCTTCTACACGCAAAACCGCAAGTCCATCACCAAGGACGAGGTCTCCCCCTACGTGCTGCAGGGCACCGTTGACGTCGAGGACGAGCGCTTCTACGAGCACGGCGGTATCGACCTGTGGGGTATCGCGCGTGCTGCGGTGGCAACCCTCGGCGGCGGGCACGAAGGCGCCTCGACTATCACCCAGCAGCTGGTGCGCAACACCATCCTGCAGGAGGAGCAGTTCGACTCGACCATCGAGCGTAAGGTGCGCGAGGCCTACATCGCCGTCAAGATGGAGGACATGTACTCCAAAGACGAGATCCTCATGATGTACCTCAACACCATCTACTACGGTCACGGCGCCTACGGCATCGAGGCCGCAGCCGAAACCTATCTGTCCAAGAGCGCCGCCGACCTCACCCTGAGCGAGGCCGCACTGCTCATCGGCCTTCCCAACTCGCCCTCGCAGTACGACCCCACGGTCAACCCCGACCTGGCGCTGTCCCGTCGCAACAAGGTCCTTGACAACATGTTGCGCCTGGGCCACAT
>DAWBYD010000026.1:0-4756 GCA_052278285.1 Collinsella sp.
CCCTGCTGCAGGGAGCGGGCCGATCCCGACTTGGATGGATCGGGGATCTGAGAAGCCGAAAAACGTGTTCCCTGATAGTCGGACATGACTCTCCCTATGATTACAGCGGAACGGCAAGTCGCTTAGGCGTCGGCCATCTCCTGCTTCATCTTCTCGATAACCTTGCGGTACTCGGGGTCGCAAGCACCCAGAATCTGCGTGGCATAGATGGCGGCGTTCTTGGCGCCGTTGATGGCAACGCAGGCCACGGGCACGCCCGAAGGCATCTGCACCATCGACAGCAGCGAATCCATACCGCCCAGGTCACTCGTCTTCATAGGCACACCGATAACCGGCAGCGGCGTAAAGGCAGCCACGACACCACCCAAGTGAGCGGCCTTGCCGGCGGCGGCGATAATTACTTTGATACCGCGATCGGCAGCAGTCGAGGCCCACTCGTGGACCTTCGCCGGCGTGCGGTGTGCGCTCGCAATGACGAGCTCATAGGGCACACCAAGCGCCTCGAGCTCGGCGGTGCAGCCTTCCATAACGCCCAGATCGGACTTGGAACCCATGATGATCCCGACGACCGGCTTTTGATCTGCCATAAACAAAGACCTCCTGTTGAGAGCGGCGACGCGGCGGATCCGCGACCCTTAACTACTGAGAGTAGTATAGCTGCTCCCGTCCCTGCGGTCTCTGTGGCGCTTCGCGGGCGGGCCAGGCTTTATCTTCACTCCGGTTGCTTCGCAAAGTCGTTCAGATAGAGCCTGGCCCGCCCGCGAAGCGCCCTGCGACCTACCGGATATTGCCATGACGTACGTTGGCTGAAATAATAAAGCAATGCCCGCCGTCCTTGACGGAGCGGCGGGCACGTTTGCTTAGTTGTCGCTGGGACTACTTAGCCTTGCTGCGACGATGGAAGAAAGCGCCGATCGCGGCGATGATGGCGCCAAGACCACCGACGGCCGCGACGGTCGCCGCCGTCTGGTCGCCGGTATTGGGGATCGCCGAACCGCTCTTCTTGCTGCCCTGGGCCTTGTCGCCTGCGGGCTTGCCCGCCTGGTTGCCGCCGTTTGAGCCATTGCCGGAACCCTGGTTGCCCGAGCCGCCCTGGTTGCCGGAATCGGCATCCTTGAGGCTCTCAATGGCCAGCTTGAGCTGGTCATAGGCCGCCTGGAGCTGGATGTCGGAAGCATTCTCATCACCCAAGACGTCCTCGGCGTAGGTAATGGCATCCGTCAGGGCCTTGACAGACTCGTCCGTCTTGCCCCTGGTGTCAGTCTCCTTCGCCTGCTTGACCAAGGCCTTGAGCTGCTTCTTGGTCGGGTTCTCGACCGGGGTCACCGGAGTCTTCTCAAGCGCGTCGCGAGCACTCTCGAGTGCCTTGAGTGCCTGGTCGACCTCGTCCTGCGTGGCGTTCTCGTCGTTCAGGATGGCGCGGGCGCTCGCCAAGGCGTTCTGGAACGCGGTCCAGGAAGCCTCGGTGTAGTCGCTGGCCTTAAGGTCGCCGGCTGCAACCTCGGCATCAACCTTTTCAATCGCGGCAGTGAGGTCGTCCTTCGCCACCGGATTGGGAACGGCCGTACCGTAGAACTTGAGCTCCGCCATGCTGCAGTAGGCGTCAACGCTGCCACCGCCGGCGTGGAGCACCTTGACGGTCACGTAGCGACCGCGCGCGGCACCAAAGCTCATCTGCTTCCAGTCGCCACGGTCGGTGAGCACGCGGCCGTCGTTGTCGAAGGTAAACGTACCCATCGACGTGGCGGTGCCCATCTCATAACCGTCGGCGGTGTCGGAAACCAGCACCTCGGCCTCAAAGATATCGCCGTTCGTGCCGCCGTCCTGGCGCGACAGGAACGTGACGTCGGTGAGATCGTAGTCGCGGCCCAGGTCGACGGTCAGGTACTGGGGCATACCGGCCTTATAGGCCCAGTCGCTGTGCCAGAGCGTCTGCTCATCGCCGTCAAGAGCGTTGACGGCGTTGCTGCCCTCATAGTCAGCCTCGCTCGAGAAGCCGGTCACCTTGACGTTCTCGCGGTTCTCGGGCGTGTTGATGAGGCTCTTCTCATCGACGGGGCGCATCTTGAGGCCGTCGATTGCCTTCTCGATCTTGGCCGTGGCGTCTGCGACATCCTTCTTGCTATAGCTGCCCTGGCCGCCATCGAGGAGCTTCTGAGCCGCCTCGACCGCAGCGGTGAGGGCTGCATAGGAATCCTTGGTGTAGACGGACTCGCTGTAGCCCGCGGCCTTGGAAAGCGCTGCCATGAGCGCAGAGGTGTCGACACCAGCCTTGACCTCGACCTCATAGGATGCGGTCTTGGAGGGATCGAGCACCGACGCCACCGTGATCGTTGCCTTGCCGGCCTTGTTGGCGCGCAGGTAGTAGCTCACGCTATCGCCGGCCTGGACAGCGGAGACGCTCACCACAGAAGGATCGGAGCTCTCGACCGTCACATAGGGGTAGCCGGCGCTCTCGGGCGTGGCCTTGGCGTCGACGAGCGTCACATCGCCCTCGAAGAACTCGGTCTGGTTCTTGCCCAGTTCGACACCCTCGATGGCCTCGACACCCTGTGTGTAGTTGAAGTTGATCTCGCGCAGCGTGAGCATCTGGTCACCCGATGCCTCAAGCGGCGTGATCTCGACCTTGGTCGCCTTCTTGCCCTTGTTCTCGGCAGAGAGGCCAAAGGCGTAGCGAGCCTGATAGGAATCAAAGCTTCCGCCCGAGAACTCCTGGGTCGAGCCGTCCTCGAACGTCACGACGGACTTAATCTTCTGCACGGTGCCGTTGCCACCGTTGCGGTTAACGACCTCGACACTATCGAGTTTCGACGGCGTCTTGAAGGCGAACGTCATCGTGGCGGGCAGCTTGACGTAGGTCGGCATCTTGCCGTCGATCCAGTTGGGCCCATAGTTCCACAGGAACTCGAAGTCGTTGCCGCCCTCATTGTTGTCGAACAGTCCGTCATAGCTCTTCTGCTGGATGAGCTTCTCGACGTTGGTGCCGTCGTCGGTGGGGAGCTCGTCGTTGGTCATCGTGATGTCAAAGGCGTCGCGGCCGTACTCGGACTTGGTGGGCTGCGGGACACCGGGCATCGTCACGGTGCCATCACTCACGAACTCGAGCGCGTCGCACGCCGGGCCGACGAGCCAAGACGTCGAGGGCAGCTCGACCTTGCCGGCCGTCTTAGCCTTGAGTTTAAAGCTCGCGACCACACCAGTACTGTTGAAGAGCTTGGCGTCGCCGCGGTTGGCGAAGGCCAGGTTGATGGTCTGGTGGCCATCCGTGAACTGCACTTTCTCGCGCGAGAGGTTCTCCATGCCCGCCGTCGACGCATCCTGCGCGATGCTCTCGGAGACATACTCGAACTGGTCGCTGTTGAAGTTGACGAGCGCACCGAGCGCGTTGACGTTCTCGGCGTCGGTGGCGTAGACGTCGACCGTGATCTCGTCGCCGGCCTCGACCTCCATCTTGCTCGGGATCACCGCGAGGGTGCCAGCAGCCTTGCCCTTTTGCTTGGTGCCGCCGTCGAGCGCCGCCATGGTGAAGGAGTAGTCGTACACGTCGTAGACGCCGTTGCCGTTGAGGTCGGCGAAGTGGGCGCGGATCTGGGAGTCGAACGTCGAGGTGTCGGGCTCGCGGTTCTCAAGACCCAGGTAATTCTTCATGTTGGAGTAGTCGCCGTCGGAGACCGTGGCCTTGTTGAGGTTGGAGCCCACGGCGAAGCCGTCCGTGCCGTCGGTCTTGTAGATGGCGATCTCGGAGGCGGAGAAGAAGTTGCCCACGGACGCGAGCGGCGTCATACGCACGTAGCGCGCGGCCACGGCGCCGTCGAACGCCACCGTCTTGCAAGCGGCGGAGCGCTCCCAGTCGACCTCCTGCGTCGTCCAATGCACGCCGTCGAGGCTCGTCTCGATGCGCATCTTGGTCACAGTGCCGTTACCGGCATCATCGCGCGGATAGTACTCGAGCTTGTCGAGCTTGTAAGCGCGACCGTAGTCAACGGTAAGCGCCTTGCCCAGATCGTTGCCACCGGAGTGGAAACCGCCGTCGCCCGACTGGAACTCATGGTCGAAGGCGAGTTCGGCCTTATGGCTACCGTAGAGCGAGCCCTCCCAAGTGATTTCCTCGGCCTCAGGCACGTTCCGCCACGGGTCGAGCGCAGAGTTCGCCTCAAGCACGTCGCTCCATGCGGAGTAGCCATCGGCGTTGCGCGAACGAATCTGGTAGGTATGCTTGCTGTTGTAGGCAAGATCGGTATGCGTGAATTCTGCCGCATCGCCCACGGCGAACACAGTGCCGTCTACCTTAAGGTCGTAGGAGGTAGCACCATCGACCTTCCCCCAGGTGAGCTTAATGCTCGTGGGGGTCGTGGCGTCCTCGGGGGCAGCAAGGTTCGCGGGTGCGGAGAGGCTCTCGTTGAAGCGGTCGGCCGCGAGCGTGGCATCGGCGTTCACGAAATCGCCCAGTTCGAGCGTCTGCGCTGCCGTGGCGACATCGGTCTTCGCGAACTTGACGTAGACCTTGGGATTCGTGGTGATCTTGGTGTTGTTGAAGCTCTCGCCCTGCTCGGCCTCGGTGCTGCCTGCGTCGCTACCGTAGTGGTTGAGGTTGGGGGTCTCGTTGTAGAAGTAGACCGCCTGGCCGGCCTCGGGGGTCGCGGCGTCAAAGGCCTCCTGCGAGTCGACCTCAACCACGTTGAGCGCGGATCCGCCGTTCTTGGCGGAGACGCTCGTGGGCTTGGCGGAGACGTTGGCCACAAAGGTCGTGGTGCGG